>JBIHZU010000064.1:0-7972 GCA_044240285.1 Candidatus Nanopelagicales bacterium
CATCCTTATTGTCCGGCTGGTCTTCGACTTCGTCCAGATCTTCGCCCGCAATTGGGAGCCGCGCGGGATTTTGTTGGTCATTGCGGAGTTCATCTACACCATCACCGATCCGCCCCTGAAGTTGCTTCGCAGAGTCATTCCGACGGTTCGTATCGGTTCGGTCCGGTTCGATCTCGCTTTTCTGATTCTGTTCATCGGCTTGCAGATTCTTATCCAAATCGCACGCGCGCTCTAGCGCATCACTCGAAAGGTGCCGGGCAGTGACTCTCACACCACAGGACATCCGTGACCAGCAGTTCACCACCGTACGCATGCGTACCGGATATGACATGGATGAGGTCGACGGCTTCCTCGACACCGTCGAGACGGAGATCACTCGACTACTCACCGATAGCGATGATCTGCGCGCGCGACTTGCAAAATGCCAATCGCAGGTGCTGTCTGGTGGTCGCGCGCCAGAGTCCAAGCCCGAGGAGAAGAAGAAGGACGACACTGCGGCTCAGCCCGTCGTGGTCGCCACCCCTCCGGCACCCGCCGAACCTGCTGCACCCGCCGTGCCACCTGCGCAGGCAGCGTTCGCGATCATCGAAATGGCTCAGAAGACTGCCGACGAGGCCATTGCGGCAGCCAAGGCCGAGGCTGGTGCACTGCTTGCGGAGGCTCGCGCCACGGCCAGCACTATGACCGCGGATCTTGAGGGGCAACGCAAAGTTCTCGAGGACCAGGTCGCGCAACTTCGCACCTACGAGCGCAACTATCGCTCGCGCCTGCGCGACTACATCCAAGGTCAGCTCGCCAACCTCGACAACCTCACGTCGGATGCTTCAGTGGCCCCCGAAGGGCCGCCAGTGCAGGCCTAGACGCGCGTGATCCACGCCCGTAGACCGGACTCGTCAACTGACGGTTCACCGGCACCGGGGCTTTGCACGAACTCCACCGCGAGGACTTCTTCTGCGATGGTGGTGGCGTGGTCTGCCATTGCTTCGGCGACGTCGTCATCGGTCGCCTCCCACATCACGCGGATGCGGTCACTCACGTCGAGACCTGAAGTCTTGCGTGACTCCTGCAGCATGCGGATGACCTCGCGAGCGGTGCCTGCGCGACGAAGTGCCGGTGTGATCTCTAGGTCAAGAGCGACTGTCTCGCCTGCACCTGTTGCGACCGCCCAGCCCTCTTGCGGTGTTTCGGTGATGATCAGATCATCTTCTTCAAGCGAGACAACACCGAGTTCGGCTGCATCGACTGTCGCTATACGTGCGCGCATGGCTGCGACTAGGGCGTCGGGCTCAGCATGGCCGATTGCGGTCGCCACCAACTGCGTCTGCTTCCCAAACCGCTTGCCGAGTGCACGGAAGTTGGGTTTGACGGAGACGTGCACGAGTGCAGAATCTCCCAGGCCCTCAAGGGACTCGACATTGAGTTCGGCGGAGATCTCTGCGCGCAGATCTCCGGGAAGCCCGTGCCATCCGGTAGCACCCACGAGTGCACGGGAGAGCGGCTGACGGGTACGTACGCCGGAAGACGCTCGGGCAGCACGACCTAACTCCACGAGACGACGCACCAATGCCATGTGCTCCGACAACTGGGTGTCAATGAGTGCGTCGTCGACAGTGGGCCACGATGCGAGGTGGACCGACTCCGGCGCACCTGAGTCGGTGGACTCGAAGAGGTCCTGCCACACACGTTCGGTAATGAACGGGGTGAACGGGGCCATGCACAGAGTGACGATGCGTAGGGCTTCGTGCAGCGTCGAGAGTGCTGCCGGATCGCCATCCCAGAAACGTCGACGTGAGCGACGGACAAACCAATTGGACAGGTCGTCTACGAACGCGGCAATCGCTTTGCCTGCGCGCTGGGTGTCGAAACAATCGAGCGCAACATCAACCTCGCGTGCGAGTTGGTGTGCCTCGGAGAGAACCCAACGGTCCAAAGCTGGACGATCCGCAGGAGCCGGTGCTGCATCGCTTGGCTGCCACCCAGCGGTACGCGCATACAGGGATTGGAACGAGACGGTGTTCCAGTAGGTGAGCAGCGTCTTGCGTACGACGTCGCCAATGGCAGCATGACCGACACGTCGGCCCTGCCACGGGGAGCCAGACGCGAGCATGAACCAACGCACCGCATCGGCACCATGCTCATCCATGAGTGGAATCGGCTGCAGCACGTTGCCGAGGTGCTTGCTCATCTTGCGGCCATCTTCGTCGAGGATGTGGCCAAGACACACGACGTTCTTGTACGAGCTCTCATCGAAGACGAGCGTGCCGATCGCCATCAAGGTATAGAACCAACCGCGTGTCTGGTCGATTGCCTCGCAAATGAAATCAGCGGGGTAGCGACCTTCGAACTGCTCCTGGCCGCGATGCGGATAACCCCATTGCGCGAATGGCATTGCCCCGGAGTCGTACCAGCAGTCGATGACCTCGGGCACGCGCAGCGCAGGTGCGGCGCACTCGCGACACGGGATCTCAATCTCGTCGACGTAGGGACGATGCGGATTGAGGTCAGCCAGATCGCGACCGGCGAGTTCGCCTAGTTCCTTCAGCGAACCAATGACGGTGAGGTGGCCCTCGTCGCAGCGCCAGATCGGCAGCGGCGTGCCCCAGTAGCGATTGCGAGACAAAGCCCAGTCGACGTTATTGCGCAGCCAGTCGCCGTATCGGCCCCACTGGATCGTCTGTGGTTGCCAATTGGTGCCGGAGTTCTCGCGGATCAAATCGTCCTTGATGGACGTGGTGCGGATGTACCAAGATGGCTGTGCGTAATACATCAGTGGCGTATGGCAGCGCCAGCAGTGGGGATAGGAGTGCTCGTAGGGCACGTGCTTGAAGAGCAACCCACGTGCCTTGAGGTCCTTGACCAGCGCCGCATCTGCCTTTTTGAAGAACTCGCCGCCCACCAATGCGATGTCAGCTTCGAAGTGGCCGTCAGCAGTGATGGGATTGACAACCGGTAGGCCGTAGGCGCGGCACGACACCATGTCGTCGGCACCGAACGCAGGTGCCTGATGCACAAGACCTGAGCCATCTTCGGTTGTGACGTAGTCGGCGAGAATGACGTAGTGCGCGTCCGGAATATCTATTAGGGCGAACGGTCGTTCGTAGTGCATGTGCTCAAGGTCGCGGCCCTTGAGGCGCTCGAGGACCTCGTGCTCACCGAGCGTCGCCTCTGCGAGCACCTCCGCGACTACAAGGATCTCGCCTTCGGAAGTGCGTGCGACGACGTAGTCGGCGTCAGGCTTTGCTGCGACCGCAGTATTGGAGACCAACGTCCATGGGGTCGTCGTCCACACCAACAATGCTGCGCCAGGGTGACGGTCGGCGATTGCGCCGTTGCTGAGTGGGAAGCGAACGAACACCGATGGATCGACGATCGTCTCGTAGCCCTGTGCCAATTCGTGATCGGACAAGCCCGTGCCACAGCGTGGGCAGTAAGGGGAGACACGATGATCGGAGACCAGTAGGCCGCGCTCGTGGATGCGCTGAAGTGACCACCACACGCTCTCGATATAGGCGGGGTCCATGGTCCAGTAGGCATCGTCCATGTCGACCCAATAGCCCATGCGCTCGGTCATGGCGGCGAACTCATCGACGTGCTGGAGCACGGAGGTGCGGCACCGCTCGTTGAACTCCGCCACACCAAAAGTCTCAATATCGGCCTTGCCGGAGAATCCGAGTTCTTTCTCGACCGCGAGCTCGACGGGCAGGCCGTGGCAGTCCCAGCCGGCCTTGCGAGGCACGTGGTAGCCCTTCATGGTGCGGTAGCGCGGGAAGATGTCCTTGAAGGCCCGCGCCTCCACGTGGTGGGTGCCTGGGGTGCCGTTGGCGGTCGGGGGTCCCTCGTAGAAGACCCACAGCGGACGGCCCGCAGATTGGACGAGGGACTTAGCAAAGACGTCATGCTCGGCCCAGTAGGCCAGCACTTCCCGCTCCATCGCGGGTAGGTCCACCTGTGGAGGTACTGGGCGGTACATGTACGCCTCCGTCACGATGGGGTAACTGCCGTGTGAGGATATCCCCTGCGCAGTTGGGCGCGCCCACGAGGCGTGGCCGCCGTGACGGGTTAGTCTCCGGTAGCCAGTGGGGGGCGGTAGGAAGGGGAATCATGGCAACATCGAAGCCAGCGGCGAAAAAGGCAGCGCCGGTGAAGGCAGCGCCCGCTAAAAAGGCGGCTGCAGCCAAGGCAGCGCCCGCGAAGAAGGCCGCTCCTGTAAAGAAGGCAGCGCCAGCCAAGGCAGCGCCCGTGCAGAAGGCAGCTCCCGCGAAGAAGGCAGCGCCAGCGAAGGCAGCGCCAGCCAAGGCAGCGCCAGCGAAGGCAGCGCCAGCGAAGGCAGCGCCAGCGAAGGCAGCGCCTGTAAAGAAGGCAGCGCCAGCGAAGGCATCCGCGCCCAAGGCTGCCCCGAAGAAAAAGGTCGAGCCCAAGCATGAGGCGCGCACAGTTGCCCCGCGCCGGCCAGGACCCAAGCTCGTCGTGCGGGAGGACGAGTCGCCGTGGACTAAAGATGAGTTGACCGCCGTACGCGCTGAATTGCTGGTCAGTGCCAAGGAGCTCGAGACTGAGATTGCGATGGCTGAGGCAGACATCGCTGACCTCGTCCGAGACTCCGGTGATGGTGCTGGCGATGATCAGGCCGACGCGGGCAGCAAGACGTTCGAGCGCGAGCAAGAGATGTCTCTTGCCAACAACGCTCGCGACATGTTGCTGCAAACAGAGCGAGCTCTTTCTCGCATCGCGTTGGGCACGTACGGCATCTGCGAGGTCTGCGGCAAGCCGATTGGCAAGTACCGGCTGCAGGCCTTCCCGCGCGCCACGCTCTGCATGGCATGCAAGCAGGCCGAGGAGCGCTCCTAGACCGTGCAGACCGCATCCACGCAAGACCCACTCCCGCACCGCACCGGGCGCCTGCTCTGGGTGGTTCTTGGGGTGGCAGCGGCCGTAGTAGCACTCGACCAACTCTCCAAATGGATGGTCGTCGCGTGGCTGAAGCCGGTGGGGTCCGTCGATGTCATCGGCGGCTTCCTACGGTTTGTTTACGTCGAAAACCCCGGTGCAGCGTTCAGTATTGGTATTAACTTCACATGGATCTTCTCAGTCATAGCGGTGATCGTTGCCATCGTCATCATTCGTACCTCGCGCAATCTCGGTAGCATCGCGTGGGCCATTGCGCTCGGCGCACTTCTCGGTGGAGCACTCGGCAATCTGTGCGATCGACTCACTCGGCCGCCCGGATTTGGTCGCGGTTACGTCGTCGATTTCATCGCCTTCCCACACTTTGCCGTCTTTAACGTTGCTGACATAGCGATCACGTGCGCAGCGGCATTCATGGTGATTCTTGCGCTGCGAGGCGTGAGTTTCTCCGGTGCATCTGTGAAGGGCTGAGATGCCTGAGATTAGGTATCTCCCAGTCCCCGAAGGTCTTGTGGGCGAACGCATAGACGCAGCTCTCTCGCGCATGCTGGGGCTCTCGCGGACTAAGGCAGCCGAACTAGTCGCTCATGGGCACGTGCAACTTGATGGACGCGCGGTCGGCAAAAGCGATCGGGTCGCTGAAGGCCAGATGATCGAGGTCGCACTACCGGACCCTGAAGGACCTTTGCGCGTCGAAGCTGAAAATGTCGATGGGCTCGTCATTCTCTATGCCGACGATGACGTGATCGTGGTCGATAAGCCCGTGGGCGTAGCCGCGCATCCCAGCCCCGGTTGGACCGGACCGACCGTGATCGGCGGAGTTGCCGGTGCAGGTCATCGCGTTTCCACCTCAGGTGCCGAAGAACGTCAGGGTGTCGTACACCGACTCGATGTTGGTACGAGTGGAGTCATGGCGGTCGCAGCGAGCGAATCTGCCTACACGTCGTTGAAGCGCCAATTCAAGGAACGTACTGTGGAGAAGGTCTATCACTCGCTGGTTCAGGGTCACCCCGATCCGTTGCGCGGCACTATCGATGCGCCGATCGATCGACATCCCACTCACGACTATCGCTGGGCAGTGGTCGCTGAAGGTCGGCCCAGCATCACGCATTACGAGACTCTCGAGGCGTTTCCGCATGCGAGCCTGCTGGAGATTCATCTTGAGACCGGACGTACACATCAGATTCGCGTGCACATGTCGGCTCTTAAGCATCCCTGTGTAGGCGACCTCACCTATGGCGCAGACCCACGTCTGGCTGAGCGACTGGGCTTACAGCGACAATGGCTGCACGCTCTGAGCCTAAACTTTGAACACCCCCGTACTGGACAACGCATGACGTTTACTAGCCCATACCCGCACGATCTGCAGACCGCCCTCGACCGAATTGGAGCATCATGAGTCAGCCCGTGATTAGTTCAGGCACCCTCACGCTTGGCACGAGCGATCCCATGCCGGTGCGCCGTCTCGGTTTTGGTGCGATGCGCATCACGGGCAAAGGCATCTGGGGCAATCCGCCCGACCACGATGAAGCAATTCGGGTTTTGCGTACCGCGGTGGAGTTAGGTGTCGATCTCATCGACACAGCGGATGCCTATGGCCCATTCGTGAGTGAGGATCTCATCAAAGAGGCGCTCTACCCCTACGACGGCGTCATCATTGCCACCAAAGGCGCATTGACACGTCAGGGACCTGATCAGTGGAACGTGTGTGGGCGTCCCGAATACTTGCGTCAGAGCGTCGAGATGTCTTTGCGCCGTCTCGGTGTCGACCGCATCGATCTGTGGCAGCTGCATCGCATCGATCCCACCGTGCCGCTTGATGACCAGCTGGAGGTAGTCACTGACATGCAGGCACAGGGCAAGATCCGCCACTTCGGACTGTCGGAGGTTTCCGTCGACGACATCAACACTGTGCGCGAAAAAGTCGAGGTTGTGACCGTGCAGAACATGTACCACCTAGGTGGCCGGGCAAGTGAGGCCGTGCTCGATGCATGTGCGGCTAGTGGCATTGGCTTCATCCCGTGGTTCCCACTCGGTGCTGGCAATCTTGCCGCCGCCGATGGCCCCTTGGCGAAGATTGCCGGCCGTATTGGCGCAACTCCGGCTCAGGTCTCGCTGGCCTGGCTGCTGGGGCATTCGCCGGTCATGTTGCCCATTCCTGGGACTGGGTCGGTGGATCATGTACGTGAGAACTGTGGTGCTGCTGAGATCACATTGACGGCTGAGGATCGTGCGGCCATTGAGGCGGCCGCTAGCGCGTGAGGGGCCCGTGTGGTGTTCCGGCGCGTCGCGATTTCGGGGAATAGGGTGACTTGGTGAGCAGCGACAACTTCGTGCACCTACATGTGCACACGGAGTATTCCATGCTCGACGGCGCAGCTCGGATAGATGACCTCTGCGCGAAAGCAGCAGAACTCAACATGCCTGCAGTCGCGATGACCGACCATGGCAATGTCTATGGGGCCTACGACTTCGCCAAGACCGCCAAGTCACACGGCATCAAGCCGATTATTGGACTTGAGGGTTACTACGCCCCTCAGGGACGTTTTGAGCGATCGCCCTTCAACTTCGGTGGTGGATTCGACGAAGGCACTCCGGAGGATCCCGCCTCCGGTCGTGGCAAACAGAACTACACGCACATGACGCTGTGGGCGGAGAACACCGCAGGCATGCACAACCTCTTTCGGTTGTCTTCGCTTGCCAGCCTCGAGGGCCAGTACCACAAGCCCAGATTTGACCGAGAACTTCTGCAGACTCACGGCAAGGGCATCATCGGCACCACCGGCTGCCCGAGCGGTGAAGTCAACCGCTGGCTTCAGGCAGGTGAATACGACAAAGCACGTGTCGCCGCAGCTGACTTTCGCGACATTCTCGGGCAGGGCAATTATTTCTGTGAGCTGATGGATCACGGACTCGCGATCGAACAACGGTTTCGTGACGACCTATTGCGCATCGCTCGCGATCTGAACCTGCCTCTCGTTGCAACCAATGACTTGCATTACGTAGGAGCCGAAGACGCAGACACGCACGACGTGTTGCTGTGCATCGGCACGCGGACGACCATGGA
>JBIHZU010000065.1:0-7970 GCA_044240285.1 Candidatus Nanopelagicales bacterium
CCTCCCAATAAAGGCACTGTCTACGCCGATGGCCAGCCCACGCTGCTGGGTGTCAGTTCCGCACTCGTGCAATCGCTGACTGGGGCGCGCAATATCGAACTCGGCCTCCTCGCACTCGGAATGTCCCAGAAGGAAATCGCATCGAAGTTCGACGACATCGTAGAATTTAGCGGAATTGGCAAGTCCATCCATATGCCGATGAGCACGTATTCGTCAGGCATGGGTGCGCGATTGAAGTTCGCAATTGCCACCGCCATCACACACGACATCTTGCTCATCGACGAGGCCCTCTCTACTGGCGATAGCGAGTTTGTGGAGAAGAGTGCTGCGCGAATTGAGGAGCTTCGCGATGAGGCGGAGGCAATTTTTCTGGTGAGCCACTCGGCATCGGCAATTCGGGCCATCTGTGATCGAGCGATCTGGATTGATGCCGGCCAAATTGTCATGGATGGGCCGACGGAGGAAGTCCTCTCGACGTATCTTGAGTCTGTGCCGCGCAACTTGAAGAAGGATCGCAAGCAGGCTCGACGGGCCCGGAGACTGCGCCTCGACGGGCAAGGCGCCAACGAAGACGGAAGTGACTGGGCTCAGGACGCGTCCGACAGCGGAGGCTTTTAGGCGTCATGCGAGTCCTCGTAGTCACGGTTGTTCATCGACCTGACGATGCTCGAATTTTCGTGAGGGAAATCAGTGCCCTCATTGCGGCTGGACATCATGTCACTTACGCGGCACCGTTTACCGGGTCTGGCGTGGATCGCCCCAGCGGAGTGCGCACTATCGACCTGCCGCGAGCTAATGGTCGGCGTCGTGTTGCTGCCCTGCGTGCTGCTCGGAAGATGCTCAAGCAGCAGGCTCCCGCACATGATGTCGTAATTTTGCATGACCCCGAGCTGTTAATGGCAGCGCAGGGACTACGCCACCCCGTTGTGGTGTGGGATGTCCATGAAGACACTGCTGCCGCATTGGCGCTCAAGCCATGGCTTCCGCTCTGGGCTCGGAAATCTTTCGCTGGACTCATTCATACACTCGAAACCACAGCCGAGCGCAAGCGTCGACTCATACTCGCTGAGCATGCCTACGCAGAGCGTTTCGCTGCAACACACCCGGTGGTGCCGAATACGACATCGGTGGCCCCACTTGTACCGATTCCGCAGCCGGGCCGTGCGGTGTACATCGGGCATCTCACGGAGGCGCGTGGCGCTCTGGATCTCATCGAGGTTGGTCGATTAGTGCACACGGCAGGCATCACGGTCGATGTTGTGGGGCATGCGCATGGGGATGTGCGTGACGCACTCGAGCTGGCGCATGCGGCCGGGTGGATCGTGTGGCATGGATTTGTGCCCAATGATGTCGCCTTGGTGATGCTCGATGGTGCGACGGCAGGATTGTCATTGCTCCATGACGAGGACAATTATCGAGTCTCGATGCCGACCAAGGTGATTGAGTACATGGCCCATGGCATTCCGGTCATAACAACACCGCTACCGCTCGCTGCCCAACTTGTGGAGAACAATGACTGCGGCGTAGTGGTGCCGTTCGGCGATCCGCACGCTGCTGCTGCTGCACTGATCGCACTCAATGATGACGAACCCCAGCGGCTGCTTTGGGGTGCCAATGGGCACGCGGCAGCGCTGGTTGATTGGAACTGGGACCACGACTCGATTGCGTTTGTTGATCAACTTGATGCATGGGTTGCTGAAGGGAAAATCAACGTTGTCGGTGCTGTTGAACCCGACCCACAATGATGCCGCAGGCGCCCGCAAATCCGACTGCCAGAATGCTTAGTGCCAGACGAGCCGTGAAGTTGCTACCGATCCCTATCGCAAGGACAGTTGTGACGGCTGTGAGCGCGGCAAGCAGGATCGCCCACACCTTGGCGTGAGGGACGGCAGACGGAGCGGATCGGCGTGCGGAGGCGGGGGGTGCTTTTGTTGGTTGCGTCGTGTCTCGTTCAGCGGTGTGCGATGCAGCCTCGGCGCGGATCTTGCGCCGCGCGCGCGAGATGTTCAACTTGCCCTGTTTCGTCTCCACCAGATATCCATGCGTCACCAGCCAGGCTCCGGTCTCGAGTTCGATAGCACCTAGTTCACCCTCGGTGAGCGTGTCACGCCAGGCACCCTCGCGTCCATCAGTGATGTGGTTTTGGGTGATACGCGAGTCCTCGTCTATGCCCACCACAAGCGCCGCTTGGACTCTTTGCTTCTGTGCGTCGATGTCGACCTCTGCGCAAATAGCGGAGAGACGTTCATCGGAGACTTCCACCTGGAGAGTTCTGGCAAGGTTGAGTACGAGTCCGGGTACGTCCTCGCGAAAGTCTTCGTATTTCGCGACCCATACGCCAGGCATGGACGTCCACATCTCGCTGCCGGCCATTTCCCGGCGCGCAGCAAGCCTAGAATTACGGGGGCCTCGACGTGGGTCGCGCTTGGTGTAGCGGCCCTTGCGGTACAGCGAGGCAATGGCGTCGCGCACATCGCGGTAGGTGTAGAGGTAGATAGCTCCTTCACGAGGAAACTCCTCCTCGCTGAAGGTTGGCCGGTAGTGCACCTTGGCCATGAGCAGATCTTCAGGATCGGCCGCGGCGGCCGCGAAGTCCTTCAGTTCGACGTCACGCGGATTGCGAAGCCCCGGCTGGCCCTCGAGCAGCAGTCGGGTGATCTGCCAGACAAGAGTCGAACCTGAGCGGTGCATGCCACATACGAGAACGAGCACGCCTCGCCTCACCTTCTCTTCGGGCCGAACCTACTGTGCTCAGTCTGCCAGTTGGCTTAGGAGTTCTTTGTTTCCGACGCGAGGCCGCTCAGGAGCGCCAAGGTCTGCCCAGCCGCGCGCTCAAGGTCGTCGAGGTCGGGCCCTGCTGTTTCGACCGCCCCTGGTGAGGGCAGGAGTTCGGCCACATCGCCTACGACACGGGCACGGCTTGTTTCCAGCGTTGTCACATCCTGCTGGGCCCAAGCACGCACCAGTTCAAAGCGATCCACAGGCAGGGCAACGGACTTGCCGCGATTCGCGCGTGTGGTGAGCGCTTCGTTGATCATGCGCATACGTACGGCTCGGACGTCCTTGGGGTCGTATCCATGCCCCTCCACCGCCTTGTTGAAGGCCGCGAGCAGAAGGACTTCTGCCTCGGTAAGTCCGACGTTTGCGGTGAGGGTATCGACCTTCGGCGGATCGGCCGGCAAGAACTCCCTCAGCCGTAGCCCTTCACAGAAGCGCGACCACAAGGCATCTGGTCCTGCCTCTCGGCCCGGAACGGTCACAACGGTGACCCGGTCTGAACCGACCACGGACTGCCAGCGCTTAACCAGGCTGCCAATTGCGTAGGCGCGCCAGAACGTGAGATCCGGGTCTGATTCCCACAGCACCTCATCGGCATCGAGGTCACCTCGACGCTTATTGGCGAGTGTCTGGATATACGCAGTCATCTTGGAACTTCGGCCATTGCGAATGTGCTGCTGCCACGACGAGGGGATGACCCGGCCGAGATCGCGCGCGGTAATGATGATCTGGGTATCCGAGACATTGAGGGAGGAAACAAGTTGCTCGGCGCCGGAGCGACGCACCACTGAAATCGCCTCACCTGACACGATTGCTGTTTCCGGCCATTCGCGCACCTTCTTCACAAGGGCATCCCACGCTGGACGTTCTGCGTCCACGCGGACCTGAGGCACCCATGGGTAGTGGTCGTGGCCCAAGAGGCCGTAGCTCGCGGGCTCGTGGTTGTAGATCTCCTTCTTTCCCACAAGGCGAATGGGGTAGAGCACGCCTTGATCACGCAGCTTGCCTGCCAGGCGCTCCAATGCTCGCTGGAGGTACGTCGTGCCGGACTTCTGCGTGCCAATGTGCAGCAGCAGCCGAGTCGCCACGGGACCTCCCAAGTTGAGTTCCGCCATCGTAGTCGCCCGCGTGCCCCTCGTGGGTTGCGGTGCGGGCCAGCATGGGAGAGTTTTGGTATGGAAATCTCGGGTGCGACGGTGGTCGCCATCGGGGTTTTCGACGGGGTGCACCGGGGGCATCAATTAATTTTGGCTAGGGCCCGAGCCCATGCCGCACGGTTGGGATTGCCCGTGGTCGCCGTGACATTCGATCCACACCCGATGTCGGTGACGCGGCCGGGCCGGAATCCAAAACTGCTGCAAACCATCGACGATCGTGTTGCGGCGCTGGCTTCCCTGGGAGCCGACGCGGTCAATGTTGTCGAATTCACCGCGGACTTTGCGGCCCTCACTCCAGAGGAATTTGTCGACCAGGTGCTGGTCACCGGATTGAATGCTCGCTACGTGGTTGTCGGTGACAATTTTCGATTCGGTCAGCGCGCCGCTGGTGATCCCCTCGCGCTAGAGGAATTTGGAAAGTCCCGTGGATTTGGCGTAGAGGCGGTGCCCTTAGCCACTGAAGGTGACGAACCTTGGTCGTCGACATACATTCGGGGCCTACTCGTCGCCGGAGACATTGCGCGAGCTACCGAAGCCCTCGGACGTCCTTTCCGGCTTGAGGGCACGGTCGTCCACGGCAACCACCGTGGTCGCGAACTCGGCTTTCCAACGGCAAATGTGGATGTCGCGCCACATTTGGTGCTGCCTGGGCCCGGGGTCTATGCGGCATGGTTCGGCTATGCAGGCACCCGGCGAATGGCCGCGGTATCCGTGGGCACCAATCCCCAATTCGAGGGGGCAGAGATGCGCGTGGAGGCCTACGTACTCGATTCCCCGGGTCTCGATCTCTATGGACAGCAAGTCTCGGTCGACTTTGTGGCTCGAATCCGTGGCCAGTGGGTATTCCCGTCTGTGGCTGACTTGATTGCCCGGATCGAGCAGGACGTAGCGCAAGTACGACTGGTGCTAGCCGCCTCCTAGGGCTGATACTCTTGGGGTAGACGGTCATGGGGCGGGCGCCCCATGATTCGTGACGATCTATGACCATCCGGTCATGGCACCACGCGCCCGGAAGGACGAAACATGCCCCTCGAATCCGCCGTAAAGGCACAGATCATCGCCGAGTACGGCTCGGGCCCCGCTGACACTGGCAGCCCCGAAGTTCAGGTTGCGATGCTCTCCAAGCGGATCTCTGATCTCACGGAGCACCTCAAGTTGCACCGTCATGATCATCACTCACGTCGCGGACTGCTGCTCCTTGTGGGTCAGCGTCGACGACTCCTTCAGTACCTGTCCCGTACGGACATCGCGCGTTACCGCACGCTCATTGAGCGCCTCGGCTTGCGTCGATAGTCATTTACCCGCGGGGTACCCGCACTGGCCGGTCCTCGGTAGTGGTCTCCGGATACGCACACGCGTAGGCCGTGGGTCTCGATCGAAGACCGTACGACAACGCAGTAGCGGGTTCCCCATGTCTCACAAAGGAGAACCCCATGGAGGGATCTGAGATCACCACGACCGAAGCTGTGCTCGACAATGGCCGCTTTGGCACCCGCACCATCCGTTTCGAAACTGGTCGACTTGCACTTCAAGCCGGCGGATCTGTGGTCGCCTATCTGGACGACCAAACCATGCTGCTCAGCACGACGACTGCGTCCAAGCAGCCCAAGGAGCATTTCGACTTCTTCCCGCTGACGGTCGATGTCGAAGAGCGCATGTACGCCGCCGGACGCATCCCTGGTTCGTTCTTCCGTCGCGAGGGGCGTCCAAGTGAAGACGCCATCCTGACCTGTCGCCTCATTGACCGGCCGCTGCGCCCGTCGTTCGTGAGCGGCCTGCGCAACGAGGTTCAGGTCGTCGTGACCGTCCTCTCGCTCAATCCAAATCACCTCTACGACGTCCTGGCGATCAACGCCGCTTCGGCGTCGACTCAGCTCGCGGGTCTGCCGTTCTCCGGGCCCATCGGTGGCGTGCGCGTAGCGCTCATTGACGGCCAGTGGGTTGCGTTCCCGACGCACACGGAGTTGGAAAAGGCCGTGTTCGACATGGTCGTCGCTGGTCGCGTGGTCGGTGACGATGTCGCGATCATGATGGTGGAGGCCGAAGCTACATCGGCCACGATTGACCTCGTGTTCTCCGGTGCAAAGGCGCCGACGGAGGAGATCGTCGCTGAAGGTCTCGAAGCAGCGAAGAAGTTCATTGCCGCCCTGTGCGAAGCCCAGGTGCGCTTGGCTGCAATTGCCGCGAAAGAAACCGCGCACTACCCGCGATTCCTTGATTATGGCGACGACGTCAAAGACGCAGTGGCTGCGGCAGCATCGGCTGACGTCGCCAAGGCGCTCACCATCGTCTCGAAGGCTGAGCGCGAAGACGCGCTCGATGCCATCAAGGCATCTGTTCTCACGCAAATCGGCCCGAATTTTGAGGGTCGCGAGAAGGAGATTGGTGCAGCTCTTCGCAGCGTGACTAAGGAGCAGGTGCGTCAACGTGTGTTGCGCGACAAGATCCGCATCGACGGCCGGGGGCTGACTGACATTCGCACTCTCAGTGCAGAGGTCGAGATCATTCCTCGTGCCCACGGTTCGGCGCTCTTTGAGCGTGGCGAGACACAGATCATGGGTGTGACGACGCTTGACATGCTCAAGATGGAGCAGCAGCTCGACACCTTGTCGCCAGAGACGCGTAAGCGTTACATGCACAACTACAACTTCCCGCCGTATTCCACTGGCGAGACAGGTCGCGTGGGCTCACCCAAGCGACGCGAGATTGGTCACGGTGCCCTTGCTGAGCGCGCGCTAGTTCCTGTATTGCCGTCGCGCGAGGAGTTCCCCTACGCGATTCGTCAGGTGTCCGAGGCTCTCGGTTCCAATGGGTCGACATCGATGGGCTCCGTGTGTGCGTCCACCATGTCGCTCCTCAATGCGGGTGTGCCACTACGTGCTCCCGTTGCGGGCATCGCGATGGGTCTCATCTCCGGAGAGGTTGATGGCAAGACTGAATACGTCGCCATCACCGACATCCTCGGTGCTGAGGACGCCTTTGGCGACATGGACTTCAAGGTTGCCGGCACGCGTGAGTTCGTGACAGCGCTACAGCTCGACACGAAGCTCGATGGCATTCCCGCCTCGGTGCTCGCAAGTGCGCTGACGCAGGCACGTGACGCACGCATGACGATTCTCGACGTGATGGCAGAAGCCATTGATGAGCCCGATGAGATGTCGCAGTTTGCGCCGCGCATCATCACCGTCCACATCCCAGTCGACAAGATCGGCGAGGTGATTGGGCCTAAGGGCAAGATCATCAACCAGATCCAGGAAGAGACTGGTGCCAATATCTCGATCGAAGACGATGGCACGATCTTCATCGGCGCGACCGATGCGGCAGCTGCAGAGGCTGCTCGTACGGCCATCAATCAGATCGCTAACCCGACGATGCCCGAGGTGGGCGAGCGTTACCTGGGCACGGTCGTCAAGACCACGACCTTCGGTGCGTTCATCTCTTTGGTTCCCGGTCGCGATGGTCTGCTGCACATCTCCGAGATCAAGAAGCTGGCTCCAGACAAGAAGCGCATCGAGAACGTTGAAGACGTTCTTAAGGTCGGACAGAAAGTGCAGGTTGAGATCAAGGAAATCGACCCGCGCGGCAAGCTGTCACTCGCTCCGGTGCTTGAAGATGGCGCCGAGCAGGCGTCAGGGGAGTAGTACTGAACGCCGCACGCATTGTCAACGCGCAGGAGCAGCCCGTCGGTTCGACGCGGCTGCTTCTGCGTGAACGCGATGGTGCAGTGATTCGTCGGACCGTACTCCCTGGTGGCTTGCGCGTCATCAGTGAGCAAGTGCCGGGTGTGCGATCCGTCGCCTTCGGCGTTTGGGTAGGTGTGGGCTCGCGTGATGAGACGAAGGCTCAGACGGGGTCTGCGCACTACCTTGAGCACCTGCTTTTCAAAGGAACGCGTCGCCGTACGGCATGGGAAATCTCCTCCGTCATGGACGCCGTGGGCGGGGAAATGAATGCCTTCACAACGAAGGAGTACACCTGTTTTTACGCTCGAGTTCTTGCCGAGGACCTCCCGCTCGCTGTTGATGTTGTATGTGA
>JBIHZU010000066.1:0-7832 GCA_044240285.1 Candidatus Nanopelagicales bacterium
CGTACCAGGTGGCGTCCAAATTGAGTCGCGTAACGGCACGAAAACCTTTGTAGGTGATCGCCTCAGCCGGCGCGACGAACTGCCCACCCGCATTGTTCACCAGCAGGTCAATGCGACCGAATTCCTCGAGCACCGTGTCGAGCATGGCATCTACATGTTCGGGCTCACGCACGTCGCAGGGCACAACCAATATGGGCTGCCCTGCTGGAGCAGTCGCAGCAGTGTCTTCGAGAGCATCAATGCGCCTGCCACAGATCGCGACGCGCGCACCCAGCGCTGTAAGCAAGTGGGCTGTTGCGCGACCGATCCCTGACCCGCCCCCAGTGACGAGCGCTAAACGATCGTTAAGGCAATTAGCTGAGAGAACTCCCGTCGATTCAGGACGACGAGGGAGCGGCACGAAAGAAAACCCTAGAGGGCAATCTTCAGCGGGGCGCCAGTGGCTGCCACAACTTCGTCCACCGTGATTCCGGGGGCCGTTTCGGTGAGAACCAATCCCTCCGGCGTAACGTCAATAACGGCCATGTCCGTGATGATCTTCTGAACAACACCACGACCAGTCAGCGGCAGATCGCAAGACTTCACAATCTTGTGCGAGCCGTCCTTGGCCACATGCTCCATCATCACGATGACTCGCTTTGCGCCATGGACGAGATCCATCGCCCCGCCCATGCCCTTGACCATTTTGCCGGGGATCATCCAGTTGGCGAGGTCGCCGGTCTCTGACACCTGCATCGCGCCAAGGATGGCGGCATCAATGTGTCCGCCACGGATCATGCCGAAACTTGTCGCTGAATCGAAGAACGATGCACCAGGCAAAACAGTCACAGTCTCTTTGCCTGCGTTGATGAGATCAGCATCGACGTCCTCGTCAAGCGGGTATGGACCCGTGCCCAGGATGCCGTTCTCCGACTGCAGAATCACTGTCACGTCAGAGGCTAAGTAATTGGGCACGAGGGTGGGCAGCCCGATACCGAGGTTGACGTATTCACCGTCATGGAGTTCGAGTGCTACCCGAGCAGCCAACTCTTCGCGAGTGAGTGTCATGTCATGCTCCCTTCGTGATCGTGCGACGCTCGATGCGCTTATCGGCGGCCTGCTCCGGGGTGAGCGCAACGACTCGCTGAACGAAGACGCCTGGTAGGTGTACCTGATCGGGCGTGATCTCGCCTGGTTCGACGAGGCGCTCGACCTCGGCAATGGTGATCTTGCCGGCCATTGCCACAAGCGGATTGAAGTTGCGCGTGCTCTTGTCGAAAATCAGGTTGCCGTGGCGGTCGCCGACCGAGGCTCGCACGACAGCAAAGTCGGTGACGATGCCACGCTCCATCACATACTCACGTTCGTGGCCATCAACGTCGAACACTCGAGTTTCCTTCGCCGGGCTTGGCAGCGAGATAGAGCCGTCGGCGGCGTAGCGCCAGGGCATGCCGCCCTCTGCGACCTGGGTGCCGACACCAGCCGGGGTGAAGAACGCCGGGATGCCCGACCCGCCGGCGCGAAGGCGCTCAGCCAGGGTGCCCTGCGGGATGAGTTCGACCTCAAGCTCACCGGACAGGAACTGGCGCTCGAACTCCTTGTTCTCGCCCACGTAGGAAGAAGTGGTGCGTGCGATGCGATGCGCGGACAGGAGCACCCCTAGGCCCCACTCATCCACGCCACAGTTATTAGAGACGGTCTGCAAGCCCGTCACACCGAGGTCGAGAATCGCGCGAATCACCACATTAGGAATGCCACACAATCCGAATCCACCGACCGCGAGGCTCGCTCCATTGGGAATATCCGCCACCGCCGACGTCGCGGTCCAGTTGCTCTTATCCATAGCAGTGCACTCTACGGTAGGCACTAATGACGACAGCAACGAGAGCCACCCGCATCGCGAACCTCCCGTTCGCTGAGCCGGGCACGCCCGATTTGAGATCCGGAGAGCGCTTCATGCTCTGGGTCGTGCGGCTCCAGGGCCGGCCCCTCATCCTGGGCATCCTCTGCGGAATCGCATGGATGTCCTTTCAAGCGGCGATTCCCCTGATCCTCGGTTTCGGCATCCAGGCAGCGGTCGACCGCTCCACTTCCGGAGTTCTTTGGGCGGCGGCCGGAGTGCTCGCACTCGGCATCGGACAGGCGGCTGCTGGAGTCATCCGACATCGCTTTGCCGTGACTTTGTGGCTTTCGAGTGCCTCTCGTTGCCAACAGCTTGTCGCTCGTCACGTTGCGACATTGGGTGCTGACATTCCGCGCCAGATAGCGACCGGCGAAGTCGTTGCGGTCAGTGCAAACGACGTCGAGCGGATTGCACGTGTAATGGATGTGCTGCCTCGATTCATTGGCGCGTTAGTCGCCTTCTTCGGTGTGTCGATCGTTCTTGTTTTCTTGTCGCCATTACTCGGAGTGATCGTGCTCGTGGGTATGCCATTACTCATGGCAGTCATCACGCCTCTCGTGAAGCCTCTCGAGAATCGCGAGAGCACTCAGCGCGAAAAGTACGGCGAGGCGTCTGCAATGGCCGCTGACACCGTGTCTGGCCTGCGCGTACTACGCGGAATTGGCGGAGAACAGCACTTCATCCAACGATTCCGGCAGCGATCGCAGAGTGTTCGGGCCTCCGCTGTCCGCACCGCACGGATCCGCGCCCTTCTTGATGCACTGCAGGTTGCGCTCCCCGGTCTCTTCGTGGTGATAGTGACATTTCTGGGTGCCCGACTGGCATTGGACGGACAGCTCAACGTTGGAGAACTAGTCGCGTTCTACGGCCTCACCGCATTTCTCGTGATGCCTCTACAGACGGTCACGGAGATGGC
This sequence comes from Candidatus Nanopelagicales bacterium, assembly GCA_044240285.1. Taxonomy (GTDB): domain Bacteria; phylum Actinomycetota; class Actinomycetes; order S36-B12; family S36-B12; genus CAINMH01. The sequence goes on from JBIHZU010000066.1 coordinate 2,799, forward strand.
AGACAAGTTCACCCGAGGGCGAGTGTCCGCACGTCGAGTAGTGAACCTGCTTTCACTTCCAGCGCGACGTACACAGGGTGGTGTGCTGGCTCATTCCGGTGATCTGGTCGATGAAGTCTCCGGGCTTAGGATCACCGCGGGGACACTCTGCGCCGTGGTGTGCTCCGATCCGAACACCGCTGGGGAATTGGCGGATCGACTCGGTGGAATGGCCGCGCAGGGTAGCCGTGGTGTCAGCATCGCAGGGACACCAGTAGATGACTTATCAGCAGAGAGCATGCACGCGGTCGTCGTCGTCCAGGACAAAGACCCAACGATCTTGTCTGGCACCCTTGATGAACTCGTGGATGTCCCTCGTACGGGCTCAGTTGAGCGCGATGCAGCCATGCACGCCGCATCAGCGGAGGACATTCTGGAGGGAATCGACTGGGACGAGGAGCTGCCTGAGCGAGGTAGAAGCCTGTCCGGAGGCCAACGGCAGCGGCTAGCCCTAGTCCGATCGCTTATCGCAGACCCTCCCATTCTCATTCTTGATGAGCCAACGAGCGCAGTTGACGCACATACCGAAGCACGCATCGCTAGTCGCCTTCGCGAAGTGCGCCTCGGTAAGACCACCATCGTGTTCACGACTAGTCCATTGGTGCTCGACCAAATGGACGAGGTGCATTTCGCTCCCGATGGCGTGGTTCATGCCAGTGCGTCACACACAGAATTGGTGCAGTCCAACGCCGACTACCGCTACGTAGTCACGAGGGAGGAGTAGATGGCCAAGCCCATTCTTCCCGTCTCCTCTCAAGCAAATGTGCGCCGGCATGTGCGCATGCTGCTCAATAAGCATCGCAAAACCTTCTTCTTGCTTATCGGTTTGCAGGTCGTTGCCGCTGCGGCTGGGTTGGTGGGACCTCAGGTCCTTGCCAACTTCGTGAGCGATTTGAGCAACGGAAGCGCCACAATGGCGTTCCTCTTCTGGGCCAGCGGATTGTTTCTCGCCGCCGTAGTCGTTCACACAGTGTTCACGGGTTTGGCTCGACTTCGAGGTGCAGTTCTGGGCGAATCGGTGCTCGCCGATCTCCGCGAGGATTTCGTAGAGACCTCGGTGTATTTACCGCCGGGGCTCGTCGAGCGTGCCGGAACAGGCGATCTCGTGACGCGCGCGACAACCGATGTTGATCGTCTCAACTGGGCTGTACGTCATGCTGTGCCCGAAATCGTGATCGCGATCGTCACGGCCACACTCGTCGCAATCGCGCTCATAGTGACCGCGCCCATTCTCGCACTCGCTTGGCTGTGCGCCGTTCCGCCCATCCTCATTGGAACGCGCTGGTACATGCGCCGAGCGCCCAAGGCTTACGCGGCTGAGATGGCTTCTTACACGGCAGTCAACACAATGGTCGCCGAAAGCGTCGATGCTGGCCGCACTATCGAGACCTACCGACTTGGGAAACGACGAGTTCAGGACACCGATGGCGCGATCAAGACATGGACTGGGTGGGAACGTCGCACACTATTCCTGCGCTGCGTGTGGTTCCCCACTATCGAAGCGGGCTACGTAATTCCGCTGGTGTTGGTGACGGCCTTCGGTGGACTGCTCTATATCAACGGCACACTTACTCTCGAACAATTCACCGCTTCGGTTATCTATACCCAAATGCTCATCGAGCCAGTTGATTTGATTCTCATGTGGTACGACGAGTTACAGATCGGTCAAGCCTCACTCGCACGACTCATTGGAGTGCATGACGTACCACGTGATGACATCGAGACGGAGACTCCCCCCGAGGGCCGTGATCTCCGGACTTCCAACCTGCGCTTCAGCTACCGCGACAACCACGATGTCTTGCATGGCATCAATCTGCAATTTCCACCCGGGCAGCGTGTCGCCATCGTTGGGCCGAGTGGAGCAGGAAAGTCGACGCTCGGCCGCCTCCTCGCTGGTGTCCATCCACCACGAACGGGAGACGTAACTGTAGGCGGAACATCCCTTGCCCACCTCTCCACAGAGTCGGTGCGCTCGCGCATTGCTTTGGTGACTCAAGAACACCACGTTTTCACCGGGACATTGCGAGACAACCTTGCAATTGCCCATGCCGAGGCCACCGATGATGAGTACTTCGCTGCTCTCGATGCAGTCGACGCCGACTGGGCGCGATCGATGCCTTTAGGTCTCGATGAGCCAGTGGGATCCGGTGGCACCAAATTGAGCCCCGCCCAAGCTCAGCAGGTCGCGTTAGCCCGTATCGTGCTTGCCGATCCGCACACACTCGTTCTTGACGAGGCGACGTCACTTCTGGATCCACGGTCGGCACGGCACCTTGAACGTTCCTTGGCAGCTGTGCTGACCGGGCGCACCGTCATTGCCATCGCACACCGATTGCATACGGCGCACGACGCTGAACGCATCATCGTGATGGAAGAGGGTGTCGTCAGCGAAGACGGCAGCCACGATGAGTTGATCGCTACTGGTGGGGCCTATGCGTCCCTGTGGAGTTCGTGGCGGCAGTCCTGATCGTGTGGAGATCTAAGAAAGCGAAAGAAACAACTTCTCGAGCCGCTCCATGTCCATCGGAGGCTCCTCGCCACGTTCTACGGCTACAGCGCACTGCGTCAGTCCATTTGCAACGACTTTGAATCCCACTTTGTCGAGCGCTCGTGAGGCTGCAGCGAGTTGAGTGACAATGTCCGCGCAGTCACGGCCCTCTTCAATCATGCCGATGATTCCAGCGACCTGGCCCTGAACGCGACTCAGCCGCGTCATCACGTCGCGGCGGCACGACTCCTCAATTTCCATCGTCACAGCATACCCGTACGGGTATAAAGAGACTTCACAATTACGCCTCGACAAGAATGTGGGACGCGTCCGCGATCGAGAACTCGGCATATTCGCCCATGCTCCCCGCGAGCACGCCGCCCGGTGTGGCCTGCACTCTCACGGTGGCCCCTGGCACAACACCAGCCCGACGCAGCCGCACTAGTACAGCCTCATCGCTCTGCGCTGGTTCTCCAATGCGCCGCACGATCACGGCAATCGGCTCTACACCAGCAACTCGGTCAAGAGTCTGAAGTCCCGCGAGGGACGCCAACTCCTGCACGTTGGCAGGATCAAGTTCGTCGAGGCCTGGGATCGGGTTGCCAAATGGAGACTGAGTCGGGTTGCCCAAGACTACGAGGAGGCGACGTTCGACGTCATCAGAGATCACGTGCTCCCAGCGACAGGCTTCGGTGTGCACCTGCTCCCACGGCAGACCCACGATGCTGACCAGCAGGCATTCCGCCAGTCGGTGCTTACGCATCACCCGCATCGCTTGCTGGCGCCCACGCTCGGTGAGTTCGAGGTGCCGATCGCCCTCCACGGTGATCAGCCCATCACGCTCCATCCGGCCCACTGTCTGGGAGACCGTAGGACCGCTCTGGCTGAGGCGCTCGGCGATACGGGCGCGCAGGGGCGTGATGCCCTCCTCCTCGAGCTCATAGACCGTTCGGAGGTACATCTCGGTGGTATCGATCAGGTCACTCATGGGTCCTCGTCTGTCGCGTGTGGACATTCAACCGCACCGGAGGTGCAGGATTCGAGCGATCGGCCTAATGTTCACGCGTGCCCTCAATCATGTGGTTCCGTCGAGACCTCCGCCTACACGACAACCCCGCCCTCGCGGAGGCTTCCGGTGGCGATGGGCACGTCGTGCCGCTTTTTGTGATTGACCCTCGTGTGTGGGATCACGCCTCCGACATCCGCCGCACCTACCTGGTTCGGTCGTTGACGGCCCTCGATGAGTCTCTCAGCGGAAACCTCGTCGTGCGTCATGGTGACCCCCGAACCGTCGTGGCTGCGGTGGCATCCGAGTCCGGAGCCGATTCTGTCCATATCGCCGCAGATTACGGGCCGTACGGACCGATCCGCGATGCGGCCGTCGAGGCGACGTTTGGGGTCCCGCTCGTCCGAACCGGCTCTCCATACGCGGTCGCACCCGGGCGCGTGACGAAGGGCGACGGAACGGCGTATCGGGTCTATACGCCGTTCTATCGGGCGTGGGTTCAGCATGGCTGGCAATCCCCCGCGAAGTCAGTGCCCACGGACTGGGTTTCCCTTCGATCCGAAGGAATACCCGCCGCGTCATGCCCTATCGACCTGCCAGCCGCCGGTGAAGCAGCCGCGCGGGCATGTTGGCAGGAGTTCCGCTCCGACGGGGTGCGCGACTACTCCGACCGACGAAACCGCCCTGATCTCGCGGGGACGAGCATGCTGGGACATCACCTCAAGTGGGGCGAGATTCATCCACGCACCATCCTTGCCGATCTAGGAGACAGTGACGGTGAAGAAGTCTTCCGCAAGGAGATTGCGTGGCGGGAGTTTTATGCCGATGTTTTCCACCAGCATCCTGACTCCATCCGCGTATCGTTGGATCGTCGATACGACACTGATTTCCCTTGGGCGACCGGACCAGAAACCGACGCGCGATTCGAGGCATGGACGCAAGGGCTGACCGGCTTTCCCGTAGTCGATGCAGGCATGCGACAACTACGAGAGAGCGGCTGGATGCACAACCGCGTACGCATGATCGTCGCAAGTTTTCTGGTGAAGGACCTTCACATACCTTGGCAACGAGGTGCCGCACACTTCATGTCACTCCTACGCGATGGCGATATCGCTAGCAATGCGCATGGCTGGCAATGGACCGCCGGTTGCGGCACAGATGCCTCGCCGTACTACCGGGTGTTCAATCCGGTGACCCAGGGCCTGAAATTCGATCCAGATGGGGACTACGTACGCACCTACATCCCAGAACTCCGCCATATAGCTGGCAAATCCGTCCACGAGCCATGGACGCTGCTGGATGGCTACGCGCACGACTATCCCGAACGAATACTCGATCATGCGGCCGAACGGAATGAGGCATTGGCCCGATTCTCAGCCATGAAGGAAATGAACTAGCCACAGGTGGCAGACTCTTCGCGTGCCCACCATCGCTGTCCTGTCCCTCAAGGGTGGCGTGGGCAAGAGCACCGTCACGCTCGGGCTCGCGGGCGCAGCCTGGC
>JBIHZU010000067.1:0-7744 GCA_044240285.1 Candidatus Nanopelagicales bacterium
CTTGACCATCTTCTTCTGCTACTTCTACGTGTCGATCACCTTTAATCCGACCGAGGTCGCTGACAACATGAAGAGCTACGGTGGCTTCATCCCGGGCATCCGTGCGGGCAAGCCGACCGCGGACTACCTCGCCTATGTGCTCAATCGTCTAACGTTCCCGGGTTCGATTTATCTCGGCCTCATCGCGGTCATGCCCGTGGTGGCATTCAATCTGCTCGATATCGGCAATCTGTTCGTCTTCGGTGGCACGAGCTTGCTGATTGTGGTCGGCGTCGGTCTCGACACGGTGAAGCAGATCGATTCCCAATTGCAGCAACGTAGCTACGAGGGCTTCCTGCGATGAGAGTCGTCTTCATGGGTCCGCCTGGAGCTGGCAAGGGTACGCAAGCTCAACTTGTCTCGACGGCCCTTGGGGTTCCGCACATATCCACTGGTGACCTGTTCCGCGCGAATGTGGGCGGTGGCACCGCATTAGGCATTGAAGCAAAGCGCTACATGGATGCAGGCGAATACGTGCCCGACAGTGTGACCAATGAGATGGTGCGTGATCGCATCGCGCATGCGGACTGTGCTGCGGGCTTCTTGCTCGATGGCTATCCCCGCACCGTCGAGCAGGTGGCCGAACTCGATGCGATGCTGGCTGAGTCAGGTCAGCAAATCGATCGAGTTGTCGAGCTCACCGTTGTGACAGATGAAGTTGTCGGGCGACTACTGCTTCGTGCACAGACGAGTGGACGTTCTGATGACACCGAAGACGTCATCCGTCGCCGGCTTGAGGTTTATGCAGAGCAGACCGCTCCGCTCACTGCCGTCTACCGCGATCGCGGACTTTTAGTACAAGTGGACGGCATGGGCGAGATCAACGAGGTCAGTGCTCGCGTTCTCGCAGTTCTACGCTGATGTTCCGCAAGCGGGAGCGCATTGAGATCAAGACCCCGGCGCAATTGGCAGTGATGCGTCAGGCAGGTCTTGTTGTGGCTCGGACACTCGCATTGGTTGCTTCCGAAGTTCGTGCCGGCATCACCACAGCCGAACTCGACGAAGTCGCTGCGGAGTCGATTCGCTCCGAAGGTGCGCTGCCGAGTTTCCTTGGTTACCACGGGTTTCCAGCGCATATTTGCGTGTCCGTGAACGATGAGGTTGTGCATGGCATCCCAGGCGCACGGGTTCTCTCCGAAGGAGATCTGGTGTCCATCGATTGCGGGGCGATCGTCGACGGTTGGCATGGCGATGCGGCGCTATCAGTGCCAGTCGGATCGGTGGCTCCGGAACTGCTGGAGTTGTCGCGTGTCACTGAGCAGTCCCTCGTGGCCGGCATCGCGGCCGCAGTCGCTGGTGGGCACATTGGTGACATCGGCTATGCGGTCGAGCAGTACGTCCGCTCACAGGGGCCCTACGGCATCGTGGAGGACTACGTAGGCCACGGCATTGGCACGGCTATGCACATGAGCCCGTCTGTGCCCAATTACGGGCGCCGGGGAGAAGGTCCCCAGATCCGGGAGGGCATGGCCCTAGCGATCGAGCCCATGGTGACTCTCGGGGCAGCTGACACCAAAGTCCTGTCCGACGATTGGACCGTGGTCACGGCAGATGGCCGCCCGGCGGCCCATTGGGAGCATTCCGTGGCCATCACAGCCGACGGTCCGGTGGTCTTGACCGCATTGTGAGCGGGGAGTATAGGACCCGATTTCGTCCTTCGGGGCATCACAGCGTAGACTGCTGCGTCGGCCCTCGGGCCAAGAACAAATCCGAAATCCCAGTACGAGATGACGAGTGAGGTTATGGCCAAGAAAGATGGCGCCATTGAGCTTGAAGGCACCATCGTCGAGTCTCTACCGAACGCAATGTTCCGAGTAGAACTCGATAACGGCCACAAAGTTCTCGCTCACATCAGCGGCAAGATGCGTATGCACTACATCCGCATCCTCCCTGATGACCGGGTAGTCGTGGAGCTCTCGCCCTACGACCTCACTCGGGGTCGGATCGTCTACCGGTACAAATAAGGCGGGAGAAGTAAATGAAGGTCAAGCCCAGCGTTAAGAAGATGTGCGATAAGTGCAAGGTGATCCGTCGACACGGTGTTGTCATGGTGATCTGCGAAAACGTGCGTCACAAGCAACGTCAGGGTTAGTCCCTTCGGTGACACAGGGAGAAAACCTGTTGCTCACCTGAACCAAGCGGTACCCGACCCCCGCATCGACACGTGCTTGATTGCGGGACGCCACCCTCGGAGAAGATGCCGAGGCCTGTCCGGGCGGACAGGAATGGTGCCGCACCAGACATCTTCATACGACACAGAAAAGAGTTACGCCCATGGCACGCATCGTTGGCGTCGACCTTCCTCGCGATAAGCGAGTGGAGATCGCGCTCACCTATATCTTTGGAGTCGGGCGTTCCCGATCCAAGGAGGCTTTGCAGTCAACTGGCATCGATCCCAACACGCGAGTGAAGGACCTCTCTGAGGAGCAGGTCATTTCCATTCGTGACTGGATCGACGCACACCTGCGGGTCGAGGGTGACCTTCGTCGCGAAGTTGCTGCCGACATTCGCCGCAAGGTGGAGATCGGCTGCTACCAGGGCATCCGGCACCGCCGCGGAATGCCGGTCCGTGGTCAGCGCACTCATACGAATGCACGCACCCGTAAGGGTCCGCGCAAGACGGTGGCTGGCAAGAAAAAGGTCAGCAAGTAGCAGAAGCGGCCCGTCCCCATCTGACCCTCGACAGGAAGAACCCGTATGCCCCCCAAGTCTGGCAAGGCTGCTGGCGCCAAGAAGGTGCGCCGCAAAGAGAAGAAGAACGTGGCTCACGGCCACGCCCACATCAAGAGCACGTTCAACAACACCATCGTGTCCATCACCGATCCGACCGGAGCAGTTGTTGCTTGGTCGAGCGCCGGCCAGGTGGGCTTCAAGGGCAGCCGCAAGTCGACACCGTTCGCCGCGCAGCTCGCCGCTGAGGCCGCTGCTCGTCGCGCGATGGAGCACGGCATGCGCAAGGTGGAGGTTTTCGTCAAGGGACCCGGTTCGGGCCGCGAGACAGCCATCCGCTCCCTGCAGGCGACTGGCCTTGAGGTCGGTTCAATTCAAGATGTGACCCCCGTCCCCCACAACGGTTGTCGGCCGTCCAAGCGCCGTCGCGTTTGAGAACGAGGAGATAAAACAACATGGCCCGCTATACCGGAGCAGACTGCAAACGCTGCCGTCGCGAAAAGACAAAGCTTTTCCTTAAGGGTTCGAAATGCGAATCCGCCAAGTGCCCGTTCGAGAAGCGTCCTTACCCTCCCGGCCAGCATGGTCGCGGTCGTTCGAAGGACAGCGAGTACCTCATGCAGCTTCGCGAGAAGCAGAAGGCAGCTCGTATCTATGGCGTGCTCGAGAAGCAGTTCCGTGGCTACTACCAGGAAGCCCATCGTCGTCAGGGCAAGACTGGTGAGAACCTGCTGCGCATTCTCGAGAGCCGTCTGGACAACGTCGTTTTTCGCGCTGGCCTAGCCAAGTCGCGTGACATGGCACGTCAGCTGGTTCGACACGGACACTTCGTCGTTAACGGCGTGAAGGTCGACATTCCCTCGTACCGCGTACAGCCCAGCGACATCGTTGAGGTTCGTGGCGGATCACGTGAGATGACGCCTTTCGTCATTGCGCACGCCGAGATTGGCGAGCGTCCCGTGCCAGCGTGGCTCGAGGTCATCCCGTCCAAGATGCGGATCCTTGTGCACTCGCTTCCTGCCCGCGCGGTCATTGACACGCAGGTCCAGGAGCAGTTGATCGTCGAGCTTTACTCCAAGTAGTCCGAACCGACGTCAAATAGCGGGCGTCAAGGGAAGGAAGAAGACACGTGCTTATTTCACAGCGACCCACCTTCACCGAAGAACCAATTAGCGAGACTCGTTCGCGGTTTGTTCTCGAGCCACTCGAGCCGGGGTTCGGCTACACGCTTGGCAACTCCATGCGCCGTACGCTTCTCTCGTCGATTCCCGGAGCTGCAATCACCAGCATCCGCATCGATGGCGCGCTGCATGAGTTCACGACGATTCCTGGAGTCAAGGAAGACGTCACCGAGATCATTCTCAACATCAAGCAGATTGTCGTCTCCTCGGAGTTCGACGAGCCGGTAGTCATGTACCTGCGCAAGCAGGGTGCTGGCGCCGTCACTGCTGGTGACATTGCACCGCCCGCCGGTGTTGAGGTGCACAACCCCAATCTCCATATCGCCACACTTAACGGCGAGGGCAAGGTTGACATTGAGTTCGTGGTTGAGCGTGGCCGTGGCTACGTTTCGGCGACTCTCAACAAGCAGCCTGGCCAGGAGATTGGCCGCATCCCGGTTGACTCGATTTACTCCCCGGTCATGAAGGTCACCTACCGCGTTGAGGCAACTCGTGTGGAGCAGCGCACCGACTTCGATCGCCTCGTCCTTGACGTGGAGACCAAGCCCTGCATGCTTCCTCGCGACGCTGTCGCATCGGCTGGTCGCACGCTGGTTGAGCTCTTCGGACTCGCGCGCGAACTCAACCTTGAGGCAGAGGGCATTGACATCGGCCCATCACCGACGGATGCTTTCGTGGCCGAGCAGTTGACTACGCCGATCGAGCAACTTGACCTCACGGTGCGTTCATACAACTGTCTCAAGCGCGAAGGCGTGCACACTGTGGGCGAGCTCATTAGCCGCAGTGAGGCCGATCTGCTTGACATCCGCAATTTTGGTGCGAAGTCCATCGATGAGGTCAAGGTCAAGCTCGTGAGCTTGGGTCTTGCACTCAAGGACAGCCCGCCTGGATTCGACCCCGGCGCTGCCGTGTACTTGGTTGATGACGAAGACGAAGACGACGATCTCGGCCTTGCCGAGGACGAGCGGCTCTAGGACAAAAGGGAAGCAAGGAGAAGGACATGCCTACGCCTACTAAGGGTCCCCGTCTCGGTGGCGGGCCAGCACATGAGCGACTCATGCTGGCCAACCTCGCGACTGCTCTTTTCGAGCACGGCCGCATCACCACGACCGAGGCCAAGGCTAAGCGCCTGCGTCCCCTCGCGGAGCGGTTGATCACATTCGCCAAGCGCGGTGATCTGCACGCTCGTCGTCGTGCGCTGACTGTCGTACGTGACAAGGGTGTCATTCACACCCTCTTCACCGAGATCGGTCCGCGTTACGCGACTCGTCAGGGTGGCTACACGCGCATCACCAAGATCGGTCCTCGCAAGGGCGATAACGCCCCTATGGTGGTCATCGAACTCGTCGAGGCTCTGGCTGAGCAGGTTGTCGCTGAGGCAACCGGCGCGACCAAGCGTGCGGTGAAGGAGTCAGTTGCCAAGGCCGCTGCTCCCGTTGAGACTCCCGTAGTCGAGGAGGCGCACGTCACCGCCGAGGAGATCGCAGCCGCTATGGCCGTGGATTCTGATTCGGTCGGTGTCGAGGTTGTCGACGACGAGACTGGCGAAGCAGTGAGCCCAGTCGAGGCTGAGGCCGCAGCTGAGGCTGAGGCTGATGGCGACTCAAAGGACGACGAGAAGGCCTGATCCTGCGGTGCCTGATCTCCGGCTTCGGCTCGATATTGGGTATGACGGGACCGAGTTTGCTGGTTGGGCTCGACAGCCCGGCGAGCGCACGGTGCAAGCTGAGCTCTCGACTGCACTCGCAGCGATCCTGCACGTTGACGGGCACCTTTATGCCGCGTGCGCGGGGCGTACTGATGCTGGCGTGCATGCCCGTGGTCAAGTCGCGCATGTAGATGTGCCCTTTGACAAGTGGCATGCGGTCGCCAAGAAGGTGCCGTTTCGCCTGCGCGGGACGCTACCGCCGGACATTCGTGTCACCGCGGTTCGCGAGGCCGAGCCAGGTTTTAATGCTCGGTATTCCGCGTTAAGCCGGCGCTACTCCTACACCCTCTGTGATTCCACCACCGGGCCAGATCCGTTAGCGCGCATGTGGGCAGTGCGTCACCCCAACACCCTTGATGTTGATCGCATGAACGCTGCGGTGCCGCAACTTCTTGGGTTGCATGATTTTGCGGCGTTCTGTAAGCAGGCTGATGGTCGCACCAGCATCCGCACTCTGCTCGATGCGAACTGGTCTCGTAACGGCGAAATCGTGACGTTGTCGATTACCGCTGACGCGTTCTGCCACTCCATGGTTCGCTCACTCGTGGGTGGCTTTCTGCCTGTGGGTGATGGTCGTCGTGAGCCGGAGTGGATGGGCGAGGTCCTCCATGCAGGTGAGCGACATAACGCCGCGAATGTTGCTCCGGCGCAAGGGCTCGTACTGGAGGAGGTTGTCTATCCACCAGCAGACCAATTCTTGGCGCGGCAGGCAATCACACGCGCGATTCGTCAACTCTGACTAGATCTGGTGTGGCGGCACTCGCAGCCGTACGCCTGTGCGTGGTGAGATGGGAAGGTGACGACTTTGCGCCCGGCCCCAGATCCGGGTCGATTGCTGTCACCGCTGCGCGTCTCGCGGGCCTATCGCAATCTGATGGTTGGTCAATTCGCCTCTCAAACGGCTATCTGGGTGATGACCATAGCGGCCCAGGTGCTCTTAGTGCGCCGCGGCGAATCCACTCTCACAATCGCATTGCTGCAATCTGCGGTCACTCTGCCTTTTTTGATCTTCACTATTCCTTCAGGTGTGCTTGCCGATTTGGTTTCGCGTCGGACTGTCTTAATCGTGACCAACATCGGTGCGGTGTGTGTCGGAATTGCCCTCACCGTGACCTGCGCAGCAGATCAACTAAGCGCCGGTTTGTTGCTTGCTCTGACGGCTCTGCTCGGCTTGGCTTGGGCAGTTAATGCGCCGTCATTTGCCGCTGCAGTACCCGATATTGTCGCGCCGCAGTACTTGCCATCTGCCGGCATGCTTTCCAGCATCACATTCAACGCGGCCCGCGTTGTGGGGCCAGCTCTTGGCGGCTTTGCGATTGCTTTACTGAGTCCAACGTTGGCATTTGGATTGAGCACTCTTGGGTTCCTCGCTTTCGCGATCAGCGCAATGGTCTCGCATGTTCCCAGCCAACTATCGGCTTCGCGCCGCTTCATCCCAGCCTTGCGCACGGGCTTTCGTCACGTCGCCAATGCGCGAGCCTTCCGAACAACAGTCTTTGTCACGGCTGCCTGGTTTGGTTGTGGCGGTGCGCTCTTTGCGCTGCTGCCGGTGGTAGCACTCCGCGAACTTGGTCTCGGTGCAGGTGAGTATGGCTGGGTAATGGCTGCGCTGGGTGGTGGCGCGGTCGTGGGCACAATCGTGCTTGCACCCGTGCGCAGGCGCGTGCCGGGCAATCAGTACGTCATGCTCATCATGCCTGTGTTTGCGGTCTGTCTGATCGCGATCGGTTTCATCCACCACCCGGTCGTTCTGTATCTGATCCTGCCAATCACGGGTGCAGCCTGGACTGCCGTGGGCGCAGTCCTGTTGGCACAAAGCCAAATGTTGTTGCCTGCATGGGTGCGCGCGCGTGGGCTGGCCTACTACTTCATGGCATCGCAAGGAGGCATGGCTGCCGGCGCGGTGTTATGGGGAGTGGTTGCTGACCGATTCAGTCTCACTGTTGCATTGCTCGTTGCCGGGTTAGCCATCCTTCCGATCTGGCTCGTGGGGCTTCTTGGGCGTCTTCCCGAAGTGACCGTTATCGGTGAAGCGACAGGTTGGCCGATCGGTGAAATCGACATACCGGATGCCCATCTCGAACGACGTGCGCATGTCACGGTGGTGTGGCAAGTTTCCGACGAAGTACGCGAAGAGTTCCTCGGT
>JBIHZU010000068.1:0-7662 GCA_044240285.1 Candidatus Nanopelagicales bacterium
CGATGATGACGACGTCAGATTGGCTCGCACAGTCCTCATTCGAGAGGCCTGTGACTCCGCGACCGAGCTCAGCTGCGGACTCACTCGCGCGACCGGGATCACGCGATCCGATTGATACGCGAATACCCGAAATAGCAAGCCGCAGTGCCAATCCCCTTCCTTGTTCACCTGTGCCGCCAAGAACACCGACGACAACATCGGAGACATCGGGGAGTTCGATCGGTGCGCGAGATTGAGGATTTGTCATGTGTAAATCATGTCAGCGAACGATCACATTTGCACGGCGGCGCGTAGCGCACCTGCGACACTCGCGACACGAACGACACGCGGATGCAACAAATTGCGTGATTATCTGGCACTCTTGTCCTTGGCAGTACCAAGTCCCTCGATGCCGAAGCGAGGGAACACGATAGGGAGGCACCGTGGCGGTCGCAAAGAAGACCACCGCACGCAAGGCAGCCAAGAAGGCTCCGGCCAAGAAGGCAGCCAAGCGCGCAACGGCCAAGAAGGCCGTTAGGAAGGCACCGGCCAAGAAGGCCGCTGCAAAGCGCACTGTCAAGAAGGCAGCTGCGAAGCGCACCGTGAAGAAGACGGCCGCGAAGCGCACTGTCAAGAAGGCAGCAGCGAAGCGCACCGTGAAGAAGGCAACTGCGAAGAAGGCCGTAAAGCGCACCGTGAAGAAGACGGCCGCGAAGAAGGCCGTAAAGCGCACTGCCAAGAAGGCCGTGAAGCGCGTTGCCAAGAAGGCGACTGCGAAGAAGGCTGTAAAGCGCACCGCGAAGAAGGCTGCTCCCCGCAAGGCCGCAGCCCGCAAGGCCGCTCCCCGCAAGGCCGCTGCGAAGCGTCCGGCGAAGCGTGCCGCCAAGAAGGCCTAAGTCCTTCACGTAATGAAGCCCGGCTCCTGATGGAGCCGGGCTTCATTCATCTACGACCTACTTGTCGTCCTCGCGGTCCTGAGCATCTGTGCGTGAATGCATCCGTTCCAGTGCTCCCTCAGCCTCTACCTGGGTTGCGTAGGGTCCAAGACGATCTAGATTTCCCTCGCCGAGGCCCTGCTCCACCTGCTGAGTCTTGAGGTTGAACCACCACTGCTCATTCATGTCGCCAACGCCGGTGTCCATGGTCACTCCTCATTGTCCGCGTCTGATTTCACGTCCCATCGTGCCAAAGGCTCTCTGCGGCGCGCACACCGGAACCCGTTTAGACTGGCGACCATGTTAAAGCAAGGTGTGGTGTCATCCCGCCGGTCGGTGCCTGCGCACATTGCGCGGCCCGAATATGTCGATAAGCCGGCGCCCACTCCTTATGTCGGACCCGAGGTCAAGGACGCCGACACCATCGAGGCAATGCGTGTGGCTGGTCGAATCGCTGCGCAAGCCCTCGCTGCGGTCGAAGCCGCAATCGCCCCCGGCGTGACAACCGATTATTTGGACCAGGTGGGGCATGAGTTCCTGCTCGATCACGGAGCCTATCCGTCCACCCTTGGCTATCGCGGGTTCCCCAAGTCGTTATGCACGTCGCTCAATGAGGTCATTTGCCACGGGATTCCCGATTCCACTGTTCTGGAAGACGGAGACATCTGCAACATCGACATCACTGGTTTCATCGGCGGCGTACACGGCGACACAAACGCCACCTTCTTCGTCGGTGAGGTCGATGAGGCGTCGCGACTCCTCGTGGAACGCACTCACGAGGCGATGATGCGCGGGATAAATGCGGTCGCTCCCGGGCGCCCCCTCAATGTTGTCGGTCGGGTCATCGAGAGCTACGCAAAGCGATTCGACTACGGCGTGGTGCGTGACTTCACCGGCCACGGCATTGGCACCTCTTTTCACACCGGCCTCATCGTGCCCCACTACGACGATCCTGCCTTGGACGTGACCATCGAAGAAGGCATGACCTTCACTATTGAGCCGATGTTGACCCTCGGCACCCATGACTACGAGATCTGGTCAGACGGCTGGACTGTCGTTACGAAGGATCTGCTGCGCACCGCGCAGTGGGAACACACCATCCTGGTGACGGCCACCGGTGCGGAAATTCTGACGCTCCCCTAGGCGCCAGAATTCGTACAAATTTCAACTACCACGTAGACTGAAGACGTGAACTCGTCACCTCGTTGGTTGAACGACAGCGAGCAGCGCGCCTGGCGGGCTTGGATCGCCTCCTCCCAACTGCTTCTAGATCGCCTAAGCCGCGATATTCACGCGCAACATGGCCTCACGATGGCTGACTACGAGATTCTCGTTCGTCTCTCTGAGTCTGCGGATCATCGCGTCCGCATGAGTGATCTGGCCGATCGCACGCTGGCATCACGCAGCCGCCTGTCACACCAGATTGATCGCATGGAAAAGCGCGGTTTCGTCCTTCGTGAACAATGCACCGACGACAAACGCGGCCAATTCGCGGTGTTGACCGAAACTGGTTGGCAGACTCTTGTCACAGCGGCACCCGATCATGTCGAGAGCGTGCGGACCCACTTGGTCGACGTTCTCTCCCCCGCCGAGTTCGCTGCACTCGGTGTCGCCTGCGAGAAGATACTAGGAGGACTAAATGAATGATCGCCGCTCCGTCGTTTTGTATGGTGCCGAATGGTGCGGGGATTGCCGCCGTTCCAAGGCGCAACTCAAACGCTTGGGAATTGACTTTGATTACCGGGACGTAGCCGCGAATGACGCAGACAAGGATGAGGCCATTGCGATCAGTGGCCGCCAGTCAATCCCGGTGATTGTTCTACCCGATGGATCACACCTCGTGGAGCCGTCAAACCCGCAACTAGAGTCGGAGTTGCGTCGCTTGTCGCTCATCGACTGACGCGAGCGACGCTCAGGGCGGCGGACGAGTCACCCTGTAAGCCGGATTCTGTCCCCGAAGGGGGCGATCATCCATCTGGGATCACCGTTGCCGATGACCTCTTGCGGTCTACCCACGGATGCCTGATTGCTCAGGATGAACGGGCCGCTCATCATCCGCGCAGCTGCACGCAGCCTTTTGACCTTGCTCCGGGTGGGGTTTGCCTAGCCACACCGATCACTCGGCGTGCTGGTGGTCTCTTACACCACCGTTTCACCCTTACCGGCTCGTGAGAGCCGGCGGTTTCATTTCTGTGGCACTTTCCCGTGGGTTGCCCCAGGTGGCCGTTAGCCACCACCCTGCCCTGTGGAGTCCGGACTTTCCTCGACAGTTACCTGCCGCGACCGCCCGAGCGACTCGTCCGCCGCCTTGCAAGGATAGCCCCGTGCTGATCCTGCTCCCACCCAGCGAGACAAAATCGTCGCCAGATGTCGGTCCCCGACTCGATCTCGCTACTCTCTTCGCCCCAGAATTGACGAAAGTCCGTCGTCCACTGCTCGACGCACTAATTCGAATGTGCGCCAGCGAACCTCGTGTGGCACAGCGCAACTTGGCTCTCAGCGAACGTCAACTCGGCGAAGTGAATCGCAACGCGGCGCTCAAGAAGGCCCCGTGTGCGCCCGCAGTGGAGATCTACACCGGAGTTCTCTTCGACGCTCTGCGCCTAACTGAACTCCCGCGCGCTGCTCGACAACGGGCCAATGAGCGCGTACTTATTGCCTCGGCCTTGTTCGGCGCCGTACGGCCAGAAGATTGGATTCCGGCGTATCGCCTTTCGGGAAGTTCACGCGTGACGGGGATTGAATCACTCGGTCGGCTGTGGAAGCTCCCACTTGGACTCGCACTCGAGGCTCGGGCTGATGGCAGAGTCATCTTGGATTTGCGCTCTGGCGACTATGCCGCATTGGCTCCGGTCCCCAGCGCACTCGCCGACCGCACGGTCATCGGCAAGGTGGTGGATTCATCCACCGGCCGGAAAGTCGCCGTGAGCCACTTCAATAAGGCGACAAAGGGTTTCTTGACCAGGGAGCTTCTACGCAGTGCAAAGACTCCACGCACACCAGACTCCTTGGCGGCAATGTGCGAAGCAGCTGGCTTTGAAGTCACCTTGCTCAAGCCGAGCAAAGTTGATGCTCCATGGACACTCGAGATTGAACAGCAGCACGCCTGATCGTTGTGAGTTAGACCAGATGGCGCGTGTGCGAAGCCTCCGCAAACCCAAGCAAAGATGCGTGCCCGTCGGCAAACCAGGAAATCGTGGAGATGGAGCAGGGCGAGAGTTCCATCCGAAATACCGATTGCAATGGTGCTTCGAGAGCCGTGCCTACCAAGATCTTCGTGGGAGTCACGTGACTGATCACTGCGATGCGAAGACCAAGATGTCGATTAATCATGTCTCGTCGAGCCTCGTCCACGCGCGATCGCACTTCATTGAATGTCTCGCCCCCCGGTGGAGCGACATCTGCCGACGACAGCCACGCCCGTAACTGATCCGGCCAACGTTCGTTGATTTCGGCATACGTAGAACCGTCCCACTCCCCAAATGACGCTTCAGCGATGCCGCTATGAATCTCGAGCGGGCAACCCACTGCGTCAGCCACGAACCCGGCTGTCTGACGGGTTCGCAACAACGGGGAAGACACCACAATGTCGACTCCACCTCGGGCGATGATTTCGCTGGCCAGCGCCTTCGCCTGAGCCTCCCCAAGGCCGGTCAGCGGAAGATCTACTCCCCCACTTCCGCTGAATCGCTTCTCGGCCGTGTACTCAGTCACACCATGTCGGCAGATCAGCGTGGAGGTCGGCACCCCAAGATTGCCCGCCCAGCCAAGTTTTGGAACAGCGGCCGTAGGCGCGGGATCACTGTGTGGGCGCACCAGAATCAGCCCACTGCCACCGGCGCGAACTGCATCAAGACTCATGTTGACGAGTCGATCGGCAGTTGCGTTCTCCTCGCGTGGAATCCATTGGTACGTCACGCGCGTCTGATCAAAGGCCGCGTGAGCCTGCTTGACGAGATCTTTCATGTTGGCGTGCTTTACCTGCCAACGACCGCTCATCTGCTCGACCACGAGTTTCGAGTCCATCCGCACTTCGATGGTCGCCTGCGGATCGATATGTGCACATTCACGTAGTCCCGCGACCAGACCGCTGTATTCGGCCACGTTGTTTGTGGTTTCACCGACGTAATCAGCCAATTCGGCGAGGAGAGCCCCTGAGGTTGCGTCGATAACCACAGCGCCGTACGCCGCCGGACCCGGATTGCCGCGCGAGCCACCATCGGCCTCAATGATGAGACGACGCACGAAACTACAGACCTGACTCAGCAGTACGGATCAAAATGCGGCGACACTCTTCGCAACGCAACAGTTCATTGGAAGGGGCCTCACGTATGCGGTTAATGTCCACCGCCGTGAGTTCCATATGGCAGCCCTCACAACGTCCACGATGCAGGGCGGCCGCGCCCACACCACCTTGATCGGCGCGCAACTTCTCATAAAGTTTGAGTAAATCGGCGGGAACTTCGCCCACCATCAACGCCCGCTCATTCGTGAGCTCAACTCTCTCAGCCCCAAGAGCCGCGAGTGCTGCATCGCGCGCTTCGTCGGCTGCCGCCGAGTCAATTGCTAGGCCGTCTCGGCGAGTGACGAGAGCGGCGAGCGCGTGTTCAGCAATTTCCACGCGCTCCATGATCTCGATCTCCACGTCCTCGAGATCAGCCTGTCGACGGGCAAGGGAACCAAGCTCATGTTGGAGGTTCTCCAACTGCTTGGGATCATTGATGCTGCCGGAGTCCAGCAAATGTTGATCCTTCGACACCCGCTGGCGCACCAACTCGACATCAGCATCGGCCCGGTTCTGCTCACGTCGAAGATCGAATAGAGCAGCTTCGGCCCCAGCGATCTCATCGTTGAGTGCCATAACCTCCGCGTGGAGGCTAGCCGCCGTGACCGCCTCAGGCAGGGTACGCGCGCGATGGGCGTTGCGGTCTAACTCGCTGTCGACCTTCTGCAGGTCCAGCAACCGGATCTGAATGAACGGATCGATGTTCAGGGCAGGCTCCTCAGATGTGCGGTCCACGGATCGGTCACGACTCGCGACACGTCCACCGTAGCGCCCGGCAGGCCTGCGCGAAGAACCCGAGCAAGGTCCTCCAGCCACGGCCACTCAGAAGCCCAATGGGACACGTCGATGACCGCGCATCCTCCGGCGAGGACGTGGTCCTGGATGCGGTGGTGTTTGAGATCAGAGGTGACGTACACGTCGGCCCCAGCAGCGGTCGCAACGGGCAGCAAAGAATCACCTGAGCCACCGCACACCGCGACTCGAGTCACCCGAAGTATCGCGTCCCCGGCTACCCGCACACCGTGGGCTGTTCCGGGAAGCGCAGTGGACACACGATCCGCAAAATCTCCCAAGCTCATCGGCTCGGCCAATGAGCCAATGCGACCGAGTCCGGTTTTCGGATCGCTGAGCGGGGATAGCGGTACACAATCCTGCACACCGAGCGCGGCGGCGAGCGCGTCGGAAACACCGGGGAATGCGTTGTCTGCATTCGTATGTGCGTTGGCTAGCGCGATGTCCGCTCGAATGAGGTCGTGCACAGTTCGGCCCGGCACTGTGTCGGCAGCCACCGAGGTCACGCCACTGAGAAAGAGCGGGTGGTGGGTGACGATCATGGTGTAGGCACCAGCGACTGCTTCGGCCACGACCGCAGGCACCGGGTCGACCGCCAGTAAAATCCTTGCCGCCGAGGAATTCAGATCACCGCAAATGAGCCCGTAGGCGTCCCACCCCTCAGCCAATTCCCCCGGATAGGCGTCGGCGATCACCCCCAGAGCGTCCGCCACCGTGGGCGTATTGAGGGATGCCTGCATGGCTGAAGGTTAGCCGTAGATGGCATGATTCAGCCGCGGGCCTGTAGCTCAGTTGGTTAGAGCGCTTCCCTTACAAGGAAGATGCCGGGGGTTCGAGTCCCTCCAGGCCCACCATTTTTACTGCCTGCAAGTCCTAGCGCTTCGCCTTTGGCGCAACCAGCCGGGTGCCCTGCCAGTCTCGCGAGGCGCTGACGGTGGACGTCTGTTGCAAACCGGCTGTTGGCGCGGCATCAGCGATGTCTTCGGGCTCCACGTGTCCGGGCCTGCCGGGCTTGGGCGTAAAGAGCCAAATGACGCCACTATCTGTCAGTGGCGCGAGTGCGTCCACCAACGAATCCACGAGGTCACCATCGCTGTCGCGCCACCACAGAATTACGACATCAACAACATCGTTGTGGTCCTCGGCAACCAGCTCGAGCCCCTCGACACTCGCTAGTGCTGCACCCACTTCCTCGGCAACATCATCGTCGTAACCCACTTCCCAGACGGTGCTCCCTGGTACGAGGCCCATCTTCGCCGCGAACGACGTCCCCTCCGCTGGCGCGGTCACGATTCTCCTTCGGTCGGGCATCACTTAGACGATGCGTGGGGTAAGTCCACCGGACTGAGGCTCTGAACGCAAGCCCCACGAGAAATTTTCATCACCGGAATCCCGGAATGGCACCCCCATAGGCCAAGATGTACCCAGTCCGCAGGATCGGCGATCCCGAGCCTGCCCACGATGGAGGGTCCCACCATGACCGCACGTCAAGATGCATTTCGTGAATACGAGCCCCTGATTCCCGCGGGGTTGCCCAGCCAGTACGTCGACGTCGATCCAGACGAGACACAGGAATGGACTCGGGCCCTCGATCAGGTTGTCGACTCCGCAGGTGCCCAGCGCGCCCGATATCTCATGCTCTCGCTGCTGCGTCGTGCAGATGAGCGCAAT
>JBIHZU010000069.1:0-7646 GCA_044240285.1 Candidatus Nanopelagicales bacterium
CTCTGCGGCAATCCATCCCAGCCTATTGAAGGATCCTCGCCGTGAAATAGGCGGGTGCGATCGCACTTGTAGGGAAGGGCAAACTGGCGCTGCCGAAGGCGCTCAGGGTGCGGCCGCCACTTTCGTGACCAACCGAATCGTTCAACTCAATGGCTACTTGCGACCGATGCTGCCAGAGACGCCCCTAGTCAAGGTCACTCGTGTGGGCAAGCGGCTCAAGGTGAATTGGACCGCTGCTGCGGACATTCGTTGGCCCATAAAGAGTGCGGAGATTCAGATACGAGTCGGTGGCGGTAACTGGCAGAATGTTTCTGCCCCGCAAGCTCGTCCCATCATGTTCACGTGGACGAAAGGCCGACCCAGCGCGCTACGGGTCCGCATCTCCAACGACCTAGCCACCTCGGGCTGGTCGACTCCGCAGTCTTTCGACCGTCCCTAGATTCGTTGGGCGCTTCGCACGGCGTCTAGCGCTTCAACGAGGTCGGGGTGCTTGGCGATGAAGGCATGTTCAGCATCGTTGAGTGATCTCTTCTCAACGCCCTTCTGCGCTGAAGAGTTGGCGGGGGTATTCGGGTCGATGCGAGTGAGGACATCAGCACTCACCGGGATGTCAAGACGATCAAAGAGTACGTCGCGAAGGTAGTCGACACCGCCTTCCCGCAAATCCTCGAGGATGAAAAGCGAGACATCGTTGCCTAGAGCCGCTTTCATATCTGCATATCGGTTGACGGCAGTGATGTATTGCCTGGCCACTTGTGCGATCGGCTTAGCCCCGATTGCGTCTCGCGAGATGTAGTTGTCAGCGAAACCGCGCATGCAAAAGACGTATTTCGGGCCAGAGCCACCAAAGAAGTCACGGTAGAACTCCCAGAACTGATCGTGATTGGGTGTCTTGTGGCCGTACCAGTCCACTGCGTGATTGGGGAGCGCAGGTGGCACGCCCTTAGGCAGACTCGCCCACATGGCGTAGAGAAGTTCGCGTCGATGCGACGTCCAGCCGGACTCAACGGGCACGTATGCGGTGTCGCGATTGGTGAGCACACGATCGCGACCAGTGAAGAATTCATCGGTCGCCGTCACGAACTCGATGGCGGCCTTCATCGTGACGTGTGGGATCTCGCCATTGAGGTGCACGGCGGGGTGCTGATTGAACGCATTGGCAATGAATCGGGTACCGCATCGTGGCAGGCCCACGACCATCAATGGCTTAGCACTATTGAGCGCGGGATTGAGGAGCACTATTTCTTGCCCTGCTGCTCCTTGAGCAAGTCACGGATCTCCTCCAGCAATTGCACGTCAGCCGGACGAGCGTCGATCCCGCTCTGACCCACGCGCTGACGGTACTTGTTCATGGGGAGAACGAAGACGAGATAGAGCACTGTCAAAGTGATGAAGAAGGTGATGAGCCCGGTTACGAGTAGCCCAATATTGAGGATAGCGCCGCCTGGCAGGGTCGGACCGCCGTCGAGAGTCCTGCCGCCAGTGATGACGTAGACGAACCACACGACGATGGGGTCGATCAGCGCCTTGGTGACTGCGGCCACCAAGGCGGCCAGTGCAGTGCCGACGGCCACGGCAACGGCAAGGTCAATGACATTGCCACGGAAGACGAACTCCCTAAATCCCTTGATCATTTAGCCTCCTTAGTTGGCCAGAAGCGTAGCCGAGAGAGTGCCGTTAGCTGAGGCGGCCGCAAGTGCCGGAGCTGAGTTTTTGGGAACCTCGATGAGAAGCCCGGAGTCAGGTGAGCCGGATATCGCGACGACCACCCGCGCTGCGCTGGCGAGTACGCGACCTTGGCCCTGGGTTACCCCGATGAGGTCGGCACGATCTCCGGTTCGGATGAATCGGACTTGTCGAGCATCGAGGCGGACCGCCAGGAGGACGTAGCCGTCGGGAATTTCGCGGGCATCAAGAAGTCGAGTGGTGGTCATGGGCTCGCGAGCGCTCATGGGCGTGAGAAGAGTCCTACCTACCGCTTGTTGTGGGCCATGCACCTCTGCGCCACTGAGGACATCGCGCGGAAATGCAGTGCCTACGACGTCGCTCTCGGTGATGATCGTGCCCGCGGGTAGGTCACGCGAAGCGGTGAGGACAGTCACGGTCTCGGGGGTAGCTCGCAGCGAGGTGAGGGCGATCCAGGTGGCCACGAATACGAGCGCAGCAATCACGAGACGACGACGTTTGCGGATCAGGCGAAGTACTGAGTGCATACGGGACGATATGTCGAAACCGGCGTGGCGTGCCTGCGGCTGTCCACAGGGCGAGATCAGCTTGAGGAGGTAGACGGACTCGACGGCGCGGTTGCCGGAGCGCTAGGGGCCGCAGGTGTCGCAGGAGCCGAGGGCGTGCTGGTGCTCGGGGAGGAGGGCGTCGAGGACGCGCTCGAGTCTGTGCTGGAGCGCGAGTCTGTGCGGTAGAAGCCCGAGCCCTTGAACATCACGCCCACGTTGTTGAAAAGCTTGCGCAGCCGGCCTTGGCACTTCGGACATTCGGTCAGAGAGTCCTCAGACATCGACTGCACAATGTCGAAGGCGTTGTCGCAGGAGGTGCACGCGTACGAGTAAGTAGGCATGGTTCCTCCTTCGGCGAGTAATCGGCTAGCACTCCAAACGACCGAGTGCTAATTGTGCCGCATCCGCTTCTAGGCGTCCACTTGGGTTATTGTCGCGTTGTGACTATCGAAGCGGTTGGGCTCTCGAAACGCTACGGCTCGGTTCTGGCCGTTGACGCATTGACTTTTACGGTTCCGCGCGGGGTGGTGACGGGGTTCCTGGGGCCGAATGGCGCCGGTAAGTCCACCGCTATGCGGTTGATGCTCGACCTCGACCGCGGCGAGGGGCGCACCGCATTCGACGGCAAGCCGCTCAAGGAGCATCGAAACGCGTCGCGGGTGGTGGGCGCGCATCTCGACGCGAAGGTGTTTCACCCGCAGCGCACGGCACGCAATCACTTGCGCATGGTTGGGTCCGACGCCGGCATCTCCAATGCACGCGTTGACGAAGTGCTGAACTTGGTGGGCCTGGACTCTGTCGCGCGCAAACGTCCCAAGACTTTTTCTCTAGGCATGTCTCAACGCCTTGCCCTCGCGGGAGCCGTACTCGCTGATCCGATGTGTTTGATGCTCGACGAGCCTGCTAACGGCCTCGACCCGCAGTCGATCCAGTGGCTGCGCGAGTTCTTGCGGCACTACGCATCGCAGGGTCGTTCCGTGCTTGTCTCCAGTCACCTGCTGAGTGAGATGCAGTTAATGGCTGATCGCATCGTGGTTATTGCAAAGGGCAAGTTGATTACCGATGGCACGGTCGAAGAATTTGTGTCGATGAGCACCCGCAACGATGTGCTCGTTCGGTGTGACCGCCCGGACGCACTCGTGGAGTTGCTGCGTGCGGAAGGCGTCACAGCCGTGGCGGAGGGTCCCGATGGTTTGGCTGTCATTGGCGAATCCACCGACCGTGTAGGTGAGGCGGCATTCCGTGCTGGGGTTGTCGTTCGCGAACTCGTCTCGCGTAGAGCGAGCCTCGAGGAAGCGTTCCTTGAACTCACCAGCGACGCGCAGGGCTTCGCGGCGGGAGGTCAACTATGAGTGGCTTGATTCGCTACGAGTGGTTGCGACTTACGACGATCCGCTCGACCTGGATCATGCTGGCGACGCCGATTATCTTGACTGCCGTCGTGGGCTGGTTGTTCGGATACTTCTCCAACTCACTTGACCCCGGTGGTGATGGTGCAACGGTGAGCTTTGGTCTGTTGATCAGTGCCAGTCCGGTCATGACCCTGGCGGCCGTTTTCCTCAGCGTGGTGTTTGCGCAGTCAATTGGCCAGGAATATCGACACGGGCTCATCCGTGTGACCTTGACCCAGTTCCCGCATCGCAGCAGAGTATTGATCGTCAAAATCGCCATGATGGGCATTTTGATGCTCGTCATGGCTGTCATTGTTGTGGCAGTCCTGTGGGGTGCCGCGATTGTAGGCATTGCGCCAACAGGTGGATCGATCCAGTATGTCGCGGCAATAGACAACCCACTGATCGTCCGGGCGTTGCTCTATGTGTTGATCTTTACGATGATTGCGTTCGCAATCACGATGATCACGCGCATCATTCAGTTGGGGATCATCCTTCCGATCGTTCTCGCGCTGCTCGTTGAGCCCATCGTTCGGGTAATCGTGTTGATCGCCACCATGGGCGGCGGCGGTGGTCAGCCCGACATTAGTAGTGAGCCCCTCATTCTTCGCCTGTTGCCTTTCACGAGTGGGCAGAGTGCGCTAGCCACAACGGGCGACCCATGGCAGGGACTTATGGTCTTCGCAATTTGGTGTGCATTGTTGCTCATTCCTGGGTGGATTCTCTTCGTCCGACGTGATGCGTGACCGACTCCGTCTTGTTGCTGCTGTAGCGCTTGGCGGTGCGCTGGGTGCGCTCGCGCGCTGGGCAATGTTCAGGTTCAGCTTGTCGATCGCTGAGGTCTCGTGGTGGTCGACGATCGCAGTGAATGCCATTGGGTGTCTCGTGATGGGGCTGGTAGTCGGCCTCATCATTCGTCGCGGTAGAGGTAGCGCCACTTTTCACGCTTTTCTCACGACCGGCTTGCTTGGTGGATTCACGACATTCTCCGCGTTCGCCGTTGATGCGATTCGGTTGGGTGAGAGCTACATCTGGCAGGCGGCGCTGTACGTCATAGCGACTCTTGTCATCAGCATCGGACTCGTGTGGCTGGGACTTCGGGCAACTGTCAGGCGCGCGCAATGACTTCGGGAAATCTATTGTTTGATGCGCTGCTTGTAGCGGTGGGTGCTGCCGTGGGTGCAGTGGCGCGACTGTTACTGGGCTGGTTGCAGGTGCGCGCAATTCCGGGGGGATTCCCGTGGGCTATCTGGTTCGCTAACGTCATCGGTTCGTTGCTCGCTGGATTCGTATCCGGGATCACCTCGACACACATCTTCTTGCTCGCGGGCATCGGATTCTGCGGTGCGCTCACCACGATGTCGACCTTTGCCCTTGACGTGGTGATGCTCAGAGCCGAAGGCGCACGGAGGACGGCCATGGTCAACGTGCTTGCGTCCGTGATCCTTGCCCTCGCCTTTGCTGGGCTTGGGCTGTGGCTCGGGGGTCTCTTCTAGGGACGCAGCGTTCGGGTAGGCGTTACGAGCACGTCTACTCGCGCATCCCATTTGTTGGCAGGAAGTCCTTCAATCACCTCGTCGTCGAAGCACAGGGCCACTCGTAGGGGACCGCCGTCTGTGTGCAGCGGCACAACGGCGAGAGCTGCGTCAAAGTAGCCGCCGCCGTATCCCATTCTCAGTCCGGTGGTGGGATCAACGGCGAGAGCAGGGACCACGATGATCTCGGATTCGCCTAGCGATGCCGTCGTGGGTTCTTGGGGTTCGAGAATTGTCCAATGCCCAGCAACTAACGAGTCAGGTCCGTCGTACCTGCCCCACTCAAGAGTGCACGGACCCGAAACCCGGGGGAGCAGGATCGTTCGGCCAGTGGCCTGAAATTGGTGGATCAGAGACCAGGTGTCCGGCTCGGTGTCGAGCGAGGCGTAGATCGCGACGCATTGGGCATCCTGGCTTTCGGGAAGGGACTCGAATCTCTGCGTAATCGCGGCCGAATCCATCCGCCGATGCTCCTTGCTGCGTGCAGCTCGGGCTCGACGTATTGCGGCGCGAATTACGGACTGATCTGCCGCCGTCATGCCGACCATCCTGCCGCTTCTGGGCTCTCGGCCCTAGGGTGGCCCTATGGTCACCAAGGCGGTCATCCCGGCGGCGGGTCTCGGCACGAGGTTCCTCCCTGCCACAAAGGCAATGCCCAAGGAGATGCTGCCGGTCGTCGACAAGCCGGCGATCCAGTACGTCGTGGAAGAAGCGGTTGCCGCCGGACTTGATGACGTGCTCTTCGTGACGGGGCGCAGTAAGCGATCACTCGAGGATCATTTTGACCGCAATCTCGAACTTGAGGTGGCGTTGTCCCAAAAGGGCGATCTAGCTCGTCTTGCGTTGGTTAATGCCTCGACTGAACTCGCACGGATTCATTACGTACGCCAGGGCGAGCCGATGGGACTTGGTCACGCAGTTCTCGTGGCCCAGCAGCACGTGGGCAATGAGCCCTTTGCAGTCCTACTAGGTGATGACCTCATCGACGAGCGCGATCAGATCCTGCCCACCATGCTGAAGGTTCAAGAGCAATTCGGTGGTTCAGTGATTGCCCTGATGGAGGTGCCACCCGATCAGATTTCCCTATACGGATGCGCTGCGACTGAATCCACCAACACGACTGACATTGTGCGGATCACTGATCTGGTGGAAAAGCCTGCGGTCGGTGAGGCGCCCAGCAATCTCGCCATCATTGGCCGCTATGTCCTCGACCCGTCTGTGTTTGAACTGCTGGCTAAGACCGCGCCTGGGCGGGGTGGCGAGATTCAACTCACCGATGCGCTACGTGATCTCGCGGCTGCTGATCCGGCAACCGGTGGTGGCGTGCATGGTGTCATTTTCCGCGGCCGGCGTTATGACACGGGTGACAAGTTGTCGTATCTTCAGGCCGTTGTTCGCCTAGCCGCCGATCGAGATGACCTCGGACCCGAATTCCGGGCTTGGCTCGCAGACTTCGTGAGGGAGCAACGTTAATGCGTAGCGTTGAGGACCACATCAAGCATGTCCTGTCAGGCATCACACCACTTGAGCCGCTGGTGTTGCCCCTGCAGGAAACCCTTGGATGCGTCCTGGCGGAAGACGTGTTTGCGCCATGGCCGTTGCCGTCGTTCGACAACTCCTCAATGGATGGCTACGCCGTGATCTCTTCGGACGTCGCGTCAGCAACGGAGGGTTCTCCTGTTTCTCTCGATGTGATCGACGATGTCGCGGCGGGCTCGCGAGCCAACGTGCGGGTTGTTCCGGGCTCGGCTGTCCGCATCATGACTGGAGCGCCGATGCCCGATGGCGCAGACTCGGTGGTGCCTGTAGAAGGAACCGATGGTGGCACGGACAAAGTCCAGATTTCTCGTCGAGTTGATGGGGGCGCCTACATCCGTCGCGCTGGTGAGGACATCGTCGCTGGTGACCTGGTGCTCTCTGCGGGTGATGTGATCGGACCCCGCCAGGTTGCCGTACTCGCTGCTGTCGGCCGTGGCGAAGTCAAGGTGCGACCGCGTCCTCGGGTCGTGGTGGTTTCGACGGGAGATGAACTTGTCGAACCGGGAACTGCTATCCGGCATGGTCAAGTCGTGGACTCCAACGGCGTAATGCTCGCGATGGCCGCCCAAGCTGCGGGAGCTGAGGCGTATCGCTCAGGTCCGGTAGCTGACGACGAGCAACGTTTTATGGATGCAATCGAGGACCAGTTGATTCGTGCCGATTTAGTCATCACCAGTGGCGGCGTGAGCATGGGTGCCTACGACACAGTGAAAGCGGCCCTGTCGAAAGTTGGCACCGTCGAATTCACCAAGGTCGCGATGCAGCCTGGTATGCCTCAGGGTTTTGGTCTGCTCGGACCCGAAAACACCCCGATCTTTACCCTCCCTGGCAACCCAGTCAGTTCCTACATTTCTTTTGAATTGTTTGTACGTCCCGTGATTCGCCGCATGCTGGGGCAGACCGAACTGCATCGACCCACAGTTCGGGCAACATGCGAGCAGGGGTTC
>JBIHZU010000070.1:0-7637 GCA_044240285.1 Candidatus Nanopelagicales bacterium
AGGGCTCACCGCCAGCCAAGAAGATCGCCTCGATCGCACGATCGGTCATATTGGGGTGAGTGATGGCGGCCGTACGGATCTCGTTGTCGCCGACGGCTTCCTTAAACACAGCGGCCAAGTCTTCACACGTGGCCATCGAGTCAGCAACTACAGCCCAGAGAGTGGCATACAAACCATCGTGAATCTCATTCACACCCATACCTGCGCCCATACCTTCATCCTGCCGCGCTGCACGCCCGAGGAAGGCGAGACGCGCCCAATAAACCACCGACGTCACCTTGCGTAGCGCTAAAAACTTCAGGTAGCGCTACGCAAGGTGACGTCGGGGGAAAAAGTGGAGGTGCCGGGAATCGAACCCGGGTCCGTTCAGGACTACTCCGGCCTTCTACGTGTGTAGCCGCGCTATTGCTTCTCGGCCCCCGCGCTTCGTGCGGCACTACGCGGTGGCGGCCCAGTCACTGTGAGATTTTCCGCGCGCCCCCGTGACCGGGGCGTTTGGTGAGTTCCCTAGATGGCGCCAGGTTCCGAGTCGGGAACTTCTCGGTCTGACGGCGTCGATCGCTTAGGCAGCGAGAGCGAACGCGGACTGCTTTTTGTTGGCAGTTATTAGTTGCCGGGGACATTAACGAGTTGACCCAACATTCTCGACACGCTTCTCCGGGCGCAGGAATCTGATCGTCGAAACCTGTCACCCCCCTGTTTAGTTATGCCTCCAGTGTACGCCGACTCACCGCCCACTTGCGACCTACAGGCAAATCCAAGGGCTGCCGAAGACCTGGAAGCAGAAGGCCCAAGGGTTAATCGATGCCTTAGCCCCGATGGAGCCCCAGTCGGTCACGCCGTAGGAGCACCAATCCTTGAAGACCCAATACCAAGGTCCACAGGGGTACTTCACTGAAACCAGTTGGCTATAGATATTGGTACCGCCACCAGCAGAAGCTGAGAAACCATCTTGATTGACTGACAAGGAGGTGCTCCACCAGCCATTGGCCGTCCACCAGTTGACACCGAGAACATTGACAACCGGCGTTGACTGGTTGCTCTGGCCATCCGACACAGAGAATCCGAACTGCCCACCCAAATCAATAGAGAACGGTGGGGTGTAATAGGTCCAGCCGCCCAAGCTCAAAGTCGCACTCGCCGTCAGAACGTAGTTGCCCAGGGACTGGCAGGCAGATGTCGCACAGTTGGTGAAAGAGCCTGACGCACCCACACTCGCGAAACCCGGGATACCCAAGCCGAAGCTGACGAAGGTATAGAAGAGCACCTGACCATCAACCTGATTGAACGTCAAGGTGGATTGCATCTGGGCGATGCCCGCATTGAGGTTCATGTTGAAGGTCATTCCGAAGTTCGATGCCGTCTGGTACAGGTAGACGCTTCCGGACCCGAGGTTCCAACCGCCAAGGTTGAAGTTGACAGATGCAGTGAGAGTCGCGCTTGGGACGCCACCTTGATTGCTCCAGGATCCGGCGAAAGTCAGATCATTGCCCAGAAGCGAGAAGTCCGCGCTGCCTGACACACTCGCACCTGAGCCGTTGTTGGCAGCCGCTACTTGCATCTGCAGGTTGAACCCACCGATGTTGAGAGCGGCGGATCCGGTGAACGAGAAGTTGCCATCGCCACTAAATTGCCCTGCGACGTTGACAGTGTTGTTGAAATTTTGAGCGCCAAGGACCAGAGTTGCCGACACACTGCCCACCATCGTGTTGGAGGCGGTGCTTGTGCCATCGCACGTAGTGTCGCCATTGTTGCTCAGGTTGGCCGAGCCCGAAGCGTTAAATGCCCCAAAGTCGAGACTGACATTGTCAACCGAGACACAGAAGGCACCCGAATCGCCGCTGATGCTCCGGGTCACACCCGTGATCGCGTCAGTGACGGTGCAATCGGCGCCATAGATCACATAGCCACCGACAGAGGCACTCAGGAAACTCCCCACATTAAGCGTGGCGGAGACGTCTGCGCACGACGGAGAGATGCTGAGCGATCCACTGCCTAGGGTGTAGCCCGCGGAGGTCACATTCACATTAGCGGCGACCTCGAAGTTTGCTGGCGATGCCGTGTAATTGAGGTAGAACGCTCCATCGAACTCGATTGCACCACCCAGCTGTAACTTGGTGGAGACATCCGCAGTGACCTGAGTAATCACGTTATTCTCAACAGTAAAGGACATTTCGTTGATGTCCAGCGTGTCGCCCAAGATGGCCATACTTGCTGTAGCCGAGAACGAGATGTTGGTGTCACCGGGCGTGGACTTCACATTTAGCGAGATGTCGGCATTTTGCAATTGGAATCCGGCTATGTCGAATCCGTTGGTGGCAACGTCAAGTGACGCTGTTGTAGCACCGGTTGCAGTGACATACGACATGCTGCCCGATGCAGTGACGTCCGTACCAAACAGCGAGAACCCTCCCGAGAAGGCCACTGAATCGCTGACGCCTTCCGAGACATTGATTGACAAGGTTGTCTCGTCCATGGTCAGCGGTCCTACCTGGAAGGACTTGATGTCGATATCGGCCTGGAAGACAAGAGTGGGAGTGAAGGACATTGACGCGGACACCTCAACGCCGACGCCGAGAACGGTGCCATCGAAATCTAATGAGTAGCCCGGCTGATACGTCGTATTACCAATCTGGCAACCAACGGGTGCAATGTAGAGACTGACGTAGGAGGCCGTAACTACTCCCCCTGCAATGGACAGCGCAGTCGGTTCATTCTCCCCTTGAGTTCCGATGCTTACGCCGAGACACGGAGTGGTCAGCGACAGGTTAACAAACGCGGTGATGGGAACTCCCGAATTCGGAACCGAGAGTACCGAGTTCATGCTCTCGGGCAAATCTGCAGTAGCCGACAAAGCAAGGCCAGGGGTCATCGTGGTGAGGTCAAGTTGTAACGCAACTGTGAGACTTTGCATGTCGAAGCCAGAAAGGCCAAACGCATCGTTCCAGTTGGTCGCCGTGAAACCTCCGCTCACGGTGTTGCTACTGAGGTCATACTGCATAAAGAGATTGAGCTGTGGCGGCGCTGCTCCGTAGCCACTTGGTAGGCCGAGATTCACGAGCCCTCCTGCTGTGACTACCAAGTTCGCCGCCGAAGCGTTGAGGCTGAAGTAAAGACTCTGAATCGCCAGATCGCTGCTTCCACCCGTTGGCAGACTCAGCCCGCCACCAATGTTGAAGTTCACCTGACTGTTGAAGGTGCCATCCGTCGGATTGATTTCGATCGTGGCCACTGCGTCGATGCTGTCAGTATCAACCGCATCAGTGAACCACGTTGGCGCAGCATAAGTGCCTGAGACATACACGGTTCCGGTACAGACTTTTCCCGTGGGCGCAGGTTGGTTGCCCTGACAGGCCACATATGTCAGCGGAGGGATGCCGTACGAGGTCGGCGGCGTAATCGTGCTGGGCAAGGTGGAGTAAGCCACGATTGATTGCGTCATCTCGCCATACTGACCAGAAGACCCAAAAGGAATGCCCTGGGTGTATCCCGCGAATGACCATCCGTCACTGGTCACACTCGCCTGCAGATGGCTGAAGTCGCCCACACCCGAAATCACCATGTTGCCATTGAGGTCGATGGAGTAGCCACCCTCGATCGACGCGGAAACCGCTGGACCCGAGCTCGGCTGCGGCGCCTGATAGGAAACCACCAAACTTGCATCCGTGAGTGCAAGCCCAGCACCAATATCGATATTGCCCGCTTGCGCTGCCGAGAGGACGAAGCCACCACCGCCACCGAGGCCGACCACCGCTAGTGCGTCTACGGTGAATGCGGCAACGGGATCAGCGTTGACTGTGGCATTGCCGGTCACACTAAGGAACACATCGGCCGTCGGACATGTGACCTGGTCGGAGATCGCCTTGGGACAGGCGTTAGCTAGCGAGATGTCGAGGCCGGAGATCGTCAGAGCGGGAGTCGGTGACCACGCCTGGCTCACATTGACATCGAGGGCCCATTGCAATTCACCTTTGACGGAAGCAAATGTGCCAGTGAAGTCACTCGGCTGGATGGTCAGCCCGGGGACAGGCTGCCATGTCGCTGTGCCGCCCCCGGTCACGGTCGCGGTCCACTCGGTAGTTGAGGTGTACGCGATCGTCGCGTTGACGCTGATGGAGTTGCCAGACGAGCCATACTCAAAGGCCACCGTGCCACGCGCAGTAATAGCGGGTGAAGCCCCCGGCTTCCACGAGATGTTTAGGGTGGGAATCGTGACACCGTCCACCAGAGTCGCTGTGCTCGTCAGAGAGCCGGTAACGCTGCCGGTAATGCCGCCGTTGGTGGAATACGCCACTGAACCGGTGGCATTCACCCCCGCCCCACCGATCTTGATCAGGTCGTTCGCAGTCACCGTTGCGTTGAAGGAGCCATTCGTTGAGACATTGCCGCTAAAGGTCGCGGTCGCACCGCCTGGATCAGATGAATTCGCCGCAATCGCAACCGAGGTGTTCCCAGCCGATGCAACGAACGACACCTTGGTCTTGCCAGTCCAACCGCCCGGCAATGGGAAGAAGGCAAAGTTCGACATCGTGAAGGACCCCGACATCGTCACATCCGCTGTCGTCGTGCCCACGAACGCAATCACGAGACCGGCGTTCGAGAGGTTCATCTCCGACAGGCCCCAGCCGGCTGGTGAGGTCAGTGAGCCAGCAGAGATCGCAATGCCCGCTGCGCTCACGGTGCCTGACGCGCCAGAGATCTTGAACCCACCAAAGGACAGGTTCGTACCAGAGAAGGTGAAGCCGGAATCGGAGTTGCAGACGTCGTTGATCATGCGGAGCTGATTGAAGACGGCGTTGATCTGGTCACTCAAAGCCGTTGAGAGCTTCGCTGCTCCTTGGGCTGCCTTGTTGACTGCGGTTGCCGCCTTGTTGTAGAGCGAGCAGAACTGGGTCGTCACC
Organism: Candidatus Nanopelagicales bacterium; assembly: GCA_044240285.1. GTDB lineage: Bacteria > Actinomycetota > Actinomycetes > S36-B12 > S36-B12 > CAINMH01. Next base: position 4,902 of record JBIHZU010000070.1, read on the forward strand.
GTGGGGTTGAGCGCGTACGTCACCGTGTCAATTGCTGTTGCCCCAGTGCCATCAGTCACGGTCACCTGATAGGTGATGACGCGAGTGTTATTGGGGACTGTAAAGGTTGGCTTGGCCACCGAAGTGCTGCTGAGGGCAGGTGCGACGCCCACAATCTGTTGCCACGCGTATGTGACTTTGCCACTGGCATTGGAGACCGCGGTATCCAACGTCACCTTCGCGCCATTACGGACAATCTGAAGCGCACCACCTGCAATGCTGACACCAAGATTGGAGTTGCGGGGGGTAGAGGTCACAGGCGTTTGCGTTGTGGGATTAGCCACAACCGGAGTCACGGAGGTCACTGCAATCAGATTTGCGGTGGCCATTGTCGGCGCTACCGGCTCACGGGTCGAACCGAAATCGGCGGTCGGGGCAAATCCAGTTCGTGCATCTACCTGCGGAAGACGATAACTGCGGGCACGATTGGTCGCACCTGCCGCCTCAACTTTCACGAACTTGTCGAAGCTCGAATGACTATCTGATGCACGGACGCGGAAGACATAACTTTTATCTCCTGCATTCACCGGAATGAGAACCGAAGCAATCTCACGGTTCGGCGACATGACTTTGACTGCCTCGGTTCGTACGCCCCGACACTGCTCAAGGACATCGCGCTCATTCTGGGTTAAGCACACCTGCTCCCAACGGTGAGTCCAGACACGAGAACCTCGCGTCGAGTTAACTGCACGCAAGATCACCCGACTGGCGCGGTCACCGACGGCGCGTTGACCTATGACATTCGGCACTGCCTCAGCCTTGAGGACTGCTCCCGGGAAAACCGCTAGACGAGCACGAACCGAACCCGTCGCAAAATTCGGTCTGATGCCACTGGCAGTCCACAGAATTGAACGCAGACCAGGTTGAGCATCCACTGAAGCAAGCAACGGGATGGTGACGACAGGCGTGCGTGAACTCTTCTCGAGCACCGGGGCGTACTTGCAGGAGACATTATCGCCCGCTTTGCACGTCCATCCATTTTCACGTATGGCACCTGAGGTGATTCCCTCTGGAAGCGTGCCAATCACCTTGACTCCATGCACCTTGAATGCCGTGGACTTATCCGCAATCTGGAGCTTGAGCAGGCTGTCGCCACCGGCAGTGATGCCGTCCTCGAGTCGCGTGATTACTCGTAATGGGAGCCGGGGATGAGCCGCCCGGAAATTGACGCCGCGATAGGTCGGCTGATTTTGGGTGTTATCAACGAGCGCACGTACGCGTCCGAACGGAACCTCAATGGCTGGCCGCGAGGCGACGAACGAGATCGTAGCGCCAGCAATTGACTCACCGGGCTTCACCGACCGTTGCGCGATTGCTTTACACACCCACTTGGCGCCGTTTTGAGTGATCGTGCAGCCTTCGCCGGCGACGTCAGTAAATCTCGCGCCCGGTCCGACCTCCTGCGAAAATGTCACCGACTTACCTTCACGCAGTCGAGCACCGCCGATATTCGGAATGAGCACACGGTATTTTGACGTGGCCCCGACACGCGCGGTCAACACCTCACCGTTGCCCCAGCCTCGCACATCGTCACGAACTATCTTGCGGATCTCCACGCCCGCAACCGGATCGCCCGCATCCGCTATGAAAATGGGATGTGTGAAGCTCTTATCTCCGCCAGGTGCCACCGAGACCTTGACGACAGCTTGTCCCGTGGGCGCATCCGCAGCTGCCTTGATGGTCAACGGCATGCGCCCAGTCTCGCGGCCTTTCAACTTCGGACCAACGCACGTCAATGTTGCATCGCCTGTGCAGATCCAGTCCTTCTCGCCTTCAATCGCGGACACTCCGACAGGCAGGGAGACAGTCACGGTGGGGGTATAGGCACTGCGAGAGGCGTTTCGAAGGAAGACACTGAAGGTCTCCGTGCCGCCTTGAATGAGGCCCTGACCGCGGGGCGAACGCATCTCAATAATGAAGTTCGCGGGATCCGGCTTAGCTCGCATCTGATCCATGGCGAGGCCGGAGACGATGGGAGCGCTGATCTGAGGCTGGCCCGGCTTGCCACCCTTCGTGAATTGGCCGCCACTTATTGAAGTCTGAATCGTCCACGGGATGTGGTCGTCGGTCCCGGGAGCGACAAATGTGGCATCAATGTCAGAGATATCCCCGACCTTGAGACTCTTGGTCGTCACGCATGATGCCGAATCGCCCGTGGTACAGGACCAGCCGGGAGCCTTGATCGCAATACTCTTCGAACCGCTAGGAACCAGTGACTCCATCGTGATTGATGAGTTACTTGCTTCAAGTCGACTCAGCACGATTGTCCGGATCGAAATTTTGTTTGCCGTTGGAGCAGATTGAACCGGCACATCTCGAACCAAAACTCCTGGTGGTACATCTTTCACAACCGCTACTGCGATATTGCTGTTCTGTGTAATCTCACCGATAACTGACTGCGGGTTTGGGGCTGTCGCGGCTGCGCGTACGGCGATCGTGCCGATGCTCTTTCCCGTGATTGCCAAGGTCGGCGCACTCACGACGAGCAGAGCCTGCGCAAGCCGGTTGTTCGGGATTCGACCCGGTGTCCCATCAGACTCCAGGAGAGAGCACGTCACAGTGCCGCTGCCCTTACAGGCCCAAACGCCCGTGACGCCAGGGTCAGGGTCGGTGATCACGTTAAGGATGCGGACCCCTGTGGGCAGGACGATGGTCAATGAGGGAGCGACAGATCCTGACGTGCGATCAAGAATTGCC
>JBIHZU010000071.1:0-7626 GCA_044240285.1 Candidatus Nanopelagicales bacterium
CACGCTTGGCGTATGACCTCGTCTTGGCCCGAGTGGGATGCCTACGCCGATACGCATGTGGATGTCTCGCTTCCTGGTGGCGCTCAGGCAATTCTGCGCCGCGCGGACGGAGGCGAGAGCGACTCCTCTGCTTGGCCGTACAGCCCGAACGTTGAGGCTTGGATCATCACCGCGTGCAATCCGCGCAGTGTTTTGCTTGATGAGCAGGTGAATGCGGAGCGGCATGATCAGCTGCGCGACCAACTCGTTGAAGCAGGCTTCGTGCCGTACGACACCGTTGGGCGTGACGCAAATAGTGATTGGCTCGAGCCAGGCTTCCTTGTCGTTGGGGAGGTGGGCGAATTCATCTGGAATCTCGCGCACGCGTGGGAGCAGAACGCGGTATTCCGCTGGACTCCCGACGCCCTTGCGATCGTCGGCGTGCTCCAGCCCGGCGAACACACAATGCCGTGGATGCTGGAGCTCGAGAAGCACGTCTGATCGGTTGGCCAATCTCGTTTAGGAAACTAAATGGCTTGGTGGCTGATTGATTCGCTCGTGGGCCGGAATAGTCCGGAAGGGACGTAAAGGCCGAAGGACTAAATCCTGAAAGGATTTATGTCCGGCAGGCCCAAGTCCCTGGAGGAGCTATTCCGGCACAACGCCTCGCGCTGTGCCCGCCCGAAAATTCTTCAAAGAATTTATGCACAAGTGCTTGACTCTCGTACTGGCGTACTATTAATATCTACCTATACGAAGTGGGCTTCTCGATTGGTCGCAGCCGTTGGGCTGGGCAGCAAGGGTTGAGAAGCACTCGGGCTGAAAGTCTCGGGTGAGTGGAGTCGGGGCCGCAAGTTTTTGCGGGTGCGCCGGCGGGTTGATGTGCAGTGTCCATCCCACTCGTTTGGAGTCCCATGACCGTCACCGATTCACGCGTACGCCTTTCGGCGCCAGCACGTGTCACGGAGACGTGCATGGCTGATGTGACTGCGGTTGAAGTTGCTGGGCTGGGTGCGAGTCTTGGGGTTGCGCGGGCTTCGTTGCGCGCTGCGGTTGATGGGTTGCATGCGACGGTGTCAGGTGATGGGTTCGGGTGGGCGCTTGATGCTGAGGTCGCCGAGACACTGGTCGAATTGGTGGAGTTGCGTCGCCGTCTTGATGCGATCAGTGGCGACATCGCTGCACGGGTCGCCGGTAGCAACACGTTTGCTGAAGCCGGGTTTCGCACTGCTTCAGCCTGGTTGCGCTCGCGGACGAATGAGTCTTTTGCTGGGGTGAAGCGCACGCTCGAGGCTGGTGACTGGCTCGGTGTTGTGCCGGTGATGGGTGCAGCTTGGCGAGAAGGGTCAGTGTCGCGTGCGCACGTCGCGGCGTTGGTGGAGGCGCACTCACGTTTCCCGCGCTGCTCTGCCGGGTTGACGCAGATCGAGGCTGAGCTGACTGCCGTCGCATGCGATCTGGATCCACGCACCTTTGAGCGCATCCTCATGACCAAACTCCACGAGATCGACCCCGACGCAATCGACGACGCGGAGGCTAAGCGCCGCCGCCGTGACGTGGGCTTGCACGTGTCGACCACGATTGACGGATTCGTCGCAGTGAATGGCTTGCTGACACCAGAGGTCGGCCAACAACTCATTAGCGCTCTTGCCTCCGCCAGCGATGCGTTGCGCCGCCGCGCAGCTGAAGACGGTCCCGGCTCTACGAATGCAGACAACACCGAGTCTGCGACTGATTCGACCGATGCACCGTATGCGTGCACCCAAGATGGCTGCCCCGGCCCAGCCGGAGATCTTTGGGCGAAGTGCGATCGCTGTCACAAGGTGGCAATCGGTGAGGATCCTGATGCTCCTGTCGAGGGAGAACAGCCCTTAAGCAAGCGCAACCTTGATGCACTTGCCTACATCCTCGATGCCGCTGCAGCTGCCACAGGTGACTTCAAACTTCCTGACGTTGGTGGCGCACGGCCCGTGGTGCAAGTCACTATTGATTCTGAAAGTCTCATCGCACACGGCTCATCCGCGCCGGGCTGGATCACGTCACTGACCGGCCAGACGGTCACTCCGGTTTCTGCTGCGGCAATCAGACGCCTCGCATGTGACTCCGTGCGTCAGATTCTGCTACTCGACCCTCGCGGGCACCTCGACGCAATCTCAGCTCTCGAACGAGTCGTTCCGCTGCCGATGCGCAGAGCGATCACCATCCGAGACCACGGCAGATGCAGATTCCCCGGGTGTAAGCACGCAATCCGTGAAGTCCACCACATCAAATATTGGCAACACGGCGGAAAGACCACCACCGACAACCTCGTCGGCTTGTGTAGTCACCACCACCACTTAGTTCACGACAAGGGGTGGACTCTGTCCGGCGACCCCAACCACCGACTCACCTTCACCGACCCACTCACACGCGAATGGCACTCCGACCCACCGTTGAGGCGATAGGTCGAGACCCAAAAGAATTAAGGTGCCGCGACGATGATCCGGTTGCTTGTGATCTCGCCGTTTGCCGACGCGAAATAGACGTATGCCTTCCTCGCGGACTCACCGATCCAGGTGAAGGTTCCATCGAGTTTCACAACGGGACGAACTCTGCCCTTTTTGTATTGAGTTCCGCCAGGGAACCTGATGAAAGATACGACCTCAGCACCGGCACGAAATCCATTTGTTTTTCCAGTGATGGAAGCGAATGGCTTACCGCCAACGGTTGTGTACTTGCCGGCTATCGTGATTGACGGCTGTGACTCAATCACAATGCGGCCGAGGTAAGTCGGCCGGGATCCCAAGTTGGAGTTGTATCGGAGGATCTTCACAGTGCCCACGGCGACTGCAGTGACGTTTGCAAAAGGATTATTGGGGAAGTCGTCACCAACCTTGCATGCAGTGGCTGTCGTGCAGCTCTTTGCACCGACCCGCGCCTCCCCGCTTCCGTTGACGAGGGCGATGTAGACGCCTTCAGAGCCCGCCCCTTCGGAGAGTTTGTTGATTACCTTCACCACATCACCAGTGACAACCGTGACCTCGCCGGGAGTCGCGACCGGTTCTAGGGCGTCCATACTGAAGTCAATGGTGATCGTCGCGGCATAGTCGATCGCTGTTGGCACAGGCGCAGGGGCAGCCTGTGCGCTTGCACCGGCGAGCGCGGTGGTGATGAATGCAAGACCAAGAGCTGCCACGGCAGCACGAGAAATTTTCATGTAGGTAGGGTAAGTGCAAATCCATGGGCATGATGGGATTTGGGGGTGGGTCGCTCGATCGACCTAGAATTGTCGTGTTTATAGGGTCACATTGAGAAATTTCGAATGCTACCCTCTGCTGTGATTTCGACTCTGATTCGTCGCGTCCTTCCCGCCGCTTGTGCCCTTGGCATCGTTGCTGCGCTGGTGCCAGTCAGCGCCTTTGCAGCGACAGCAGCTGCGGACACTCCTTCGCCCGCCAAGTCGGTGACGCAGAAAGAGAGTGCACACAAGTCAACGCCGAAGCACCAAGCACGCACATCGCGCTCAGCGACGATTCCTGCCTACAGCGCCGCAAAGCTCTCCGGGGGAGACAAGTCGGGGCAGGATCTCTCTCGCCAGGACCTCAGCGGCCAGACGCATCATCGCACCGATTTTAGCGGCGCGACGCTGCATCACGCGAAGCTGCATGGTGGTGTATTTCACAGCTCCAACTTCGAGAATGTCGCCATGCGCAACGTAATTGCCCATCGCGCCGACTTCCGCAACTCTTCGATGCATCGCAGTGACTTGTCGAATGCGTCCATGCATCACTCAAAGTTTCATAACTCCGTGATGCACAACATGAATCTATCAAAGTCAGACCTGACTTCCTCCAATCTCACGGGTACGGATCTTCGCAGTACCAATCTCTCTGGTGGCACACACCATCGAGCGAGGTTTGACCGCGCGACAATGCACCGGGCCGACTTCAGCCGGACAAAGATGGAGCGGGTCTCCATGCGTAACGTGAGCGCGCGTCGCGCAACGTTTGCCGGCGCCGTTATGCACCGCGCCGATCTACGTAGAGCGACACTCCATCACGGCAACTTCAAGGGCGCGGCTATGCGTCACTCCAAGATGCATGGCACCGTCGCGCACAATTCTAATTTTGTCGGGTCAGACTTCACCGGTTCGAACCTCAAGGGTGCGAATTTCAGCCACTCAAACTTCACCTCGTCCGATAACCCACGTCAGCGCTCTGTTGGAGATCTGGCTGCAGTTATGAGTGGCGTGTACGCAGTAGGTGCACAGTTTGTTGGATCGAATTTCGTTGGCTCAGACTTGTCCGGGTCGAACTTCTCGGGAGCAGATTTCTCTGGAGCCGACCTTTCCGGCGCAAATTTGTCTGGGTCAAACTTGACGGGTGCGAACTTCTCCGACACCAACCTGACGGGCGCTAATCTTACGGGTGCGATTTTAAGTGGTGTGAACTTCACTGGTGCCGTCACAACAGGGGCCGCGCTCCCGGCAGCTGCTGACCTTGCGAAGTTGTGCAGTAGTCAAGTTGGCTTCAATGTGTCTATCGGAAACATGCTGGTTACTTTTATTCGCTCGGGGCTGGACCCGAGCCAAACCAGTTCGACCCAGAGCGGCGGCCTTCTCACGATTGCCGGCCCCAACGGCATGTCTCTGAGCGGCTCATACTCGTGTGTGCTCAATAAAGACCAAACGAATAGGCCCCCAATAATCCAAAATGGGAAACTCGTTTTTACATATGCGGTTACCCCACTTTCTTGGTCTATCCAAATCACAGGTGTAACTAATACCTTCAACACACCGATTCCGGGACTCTCGGTCACAACAGATGGTGCGACTGGCACGATCTCGAAGTCCGGTCCCGACGCCCCCGTCGTGTGGTCACTTTCTCTGCCGTTCAGCATGACTAAGCAGGTAAGAGCAAACCAAACCTTCACGGCATACGGCACCATGACCATCTCCGGTGCTGATTCCTGGCAGCTCAACGTCACCGGGGGCACAACGACGTCGGTCACCGATGCTGATGGTTCATCCATGAGCCTCTCAGGCTTCACGGGTTCGGCTGTCTATTCCGCTGGTGCAGTCATTGGGTCCATCACGGTCTCCGCGACGGGTGCACTGGCCAGCCAGTCGGGGCTACTTAGCCACCTACCTGCTGGTTGGACTGCCAAGACCTCATTGGCTCTTGACTTCACCAAAGCGCCAAGTGACGCGAGGGCGTCGGTGACTGTCAATGTCGAGCTCACCGCGACATCAGCCTCAGGAAACGACTACGTGACGTTTGCAGGCGCGTGGCTACCATCCGGATACTCGCTGACTGGTTCGGGTGCGATCTTGATCAACGGGACGCCGGTCTCCCTATCTGGCACTTACAAGTCAGTTGGATATGTAGATAACGGCACAGTTCTGACTCAGGCTGCATGGTCGGTGTCGGTCAATATGGCCAATGTCTCGATCGGTAAAGGCGCCTCGATAGTTTCTGGCTCCTTGTCCGCAACAAGCACGACCACTGGTCTCACCGGCACGATGCTTGTGCGTCCACAGAGTTCAGTGAACTTCAGCATTCAGGCAAACATGACTTTCGCCAGTGCAACGAGCTGGTCGCTCACATTGACTGGAGTGAGTTCGAGCGGTTCGTGGACACCGGCAGGCGTCACGGGGCTGACGATCAACCCCAACTCGATTGCCGGTTCTATCGCACGTAGTGGTGCCAACATCACGTGGAGCATCTCGATCAGTTCAATCACATGGATCAGCACCAAGGCGGGCATTTCGATGACGACTGCCGCCAGCATCTCGACCGCATGTCCACTTACGGGCGGTCTTAACTGCGGAACCGCGACGGGGCCATTCCTTGGGTTTACTGGCGCTGAACTTCGATTCCCGTCTCCGATGGGAAGGGTGGCCGCACAAGGGGCTCTACAGCTTGACGGATCATGGGGCTACGTCGCGGCCACGCCAGGCAACATGACGGTGAGCGGTGGTCCCGCTGGTGGGTCATTGAGCCTGACCGGCGCCAGCGTCGCTTTGTGGCTCGGTCCGAAGCCCACCTCAGCAGTAGCCGCGGTGTCGCTACCCGATATGAGCTCGCTCAGTGATGGCATTGGCGTGGAGTTTTGTGGCAACTTTCGATTGACCATTCCGAGCATCACCACTGTGAGCACCGGGGGTTGCATTGACTACTCCAGCAGCGGCATCGTCATTGGCCAAGCCAATGTCGGCGGTTCGGTCCCGGGCGCAACAGGTAGCCAGTTCAACACCAATGGAGCTTCACTGAGCGGCTTAATGTGGTCTAGTCTCAGCCCAGCAAAAATCGCCGCCCTGCCGAGCGCGTCTGCAAGCATTAGTGGTCGCACGTTGACACTGCTCTCGCGGACGAGTCAGTTCACCGGTGACCTCGCTCTGCCGGGCACCGTGATGAAGGCTCTCGGTCAGCCCATGGTGGATGCTACGGTCCCGGCCACACTTACCTTTGCTTACAACGGCTCGTGGCAGGACACGGACTTCTCCCTCGACGCTGTAGTCGCGCTCAATGTGAGTAGTGGAGGCTTCCAGCTCAACTCGGTGACGTTCCATATCGGCAAGGCTGGATCTGCCTACGATGTGTCTTGGAGCGCCAATGCCTCAGTGACAATTGATGGCCGCACATACTCACTCACGGCTGCCCTCGCTGCTGCATCAGGTGGTGGGTTCATGTTCTCCTTCACCCTGATGGGCACCGGTCCGTGTGGCGCAAGTTGCGATGGCATAAATACGCCGCTGACAAACCCGCAGACGGGCTACACCTACCTCGATAACGCGTTGTTCGGGATCCCTGGGCTGCATCTGTGGGCCGTGATCATGTCGGTCTCCTACACGGACGGCTCCCCGGCAGTTGGGTTCTCCTCGACCACCTATCTCGATCCAAGTGCGGCGCCAGCGTTCCGCGGAACTACGTGGATGAAGGCAGGCACCACAGCCAACATCAGTTACGCCAATCCCTGTCTCTCGATGGGTTTCACAAGTGCGGACCCCAACACCTATCTACAGGTCAAAGGTGGTGTCTTCCAGACATCGACCTTTAGTTTTGCGATTGCTCCCACGGGTTGCAGCATTGGCGCCCTGACTCTCGAACCGGGCATCAGCCTTAACTTCACGACAAGCCTGGGCAGTGCGTCAAATATTAAAGTTGCGATGTTCCTAGGCAAGGATTCGTCGGGTCAAGCCACCTTTACGTCCGATGATGTGGTCACCAACACGACGTTGGCGGGCATCACTTTCGTCAGCATGACTCTCAATATCGCCATCACTTCGACGTCGCAGACGGTCAAATACAGCGGTCTCTATGCGCTTGGCGTCGGACAGATGTACTCGTCCTTTAACCTTTCGCGCAACGGGCTAGGGCACCTGCAGATGGATGGCTCGGTGTGTAGTGGCGACGATGGCACTGGCAATTGCCCTGCCGGCACAAGCTTCTCCCTCGATGGTGGAGATTTTAAGGTCGACTATTTCACGTTCTATCTGAGCCTCGACACCACCACGACGAGTTTTTCTGCCAGCACCTCCGGCAGCATGCACATGGCGAGCAAGTCGTATGCCTTCACTGGCGCAATCTCCATCAATAACGGAGCGTTGACCGCCTTCTCGCTGTCCTACACGTACGTGCATGGCGGGTCTTCGTGGGAGTTTGATCT
>JBIHZU010000072.1:0-7500 GCA_044240285.1 Candidatus Nanopelagicales bacterium
AACAGTAAAAGGCGCTTTTCCGAAGACATGACGCGATCCTACGGTGACGCTTGCGCGGCCTCGGACTAGTCTGACCATGTGAGTGACCAGACGCCGAATTATGCAGAGATTCTTGAGACCTTCAAGGAAATGTCCAATGGCACCCTTGATGAACGCATGGGCATCGAGATCACGCATGGCGAACCTGACCTCGTAAAGGGGCGGATGCCCGTAGCCGGCAATGTGCAGATTCTCGGACTCCTGCACGGCGGCGCCAGCGGTGTCCTCGCAGAGTCTCTCGGGTCTATCGCGTCAGCGCTGTACGCGGCACCTGACCGAATCGCGCTCGGGATCGAGCTTTCGTGCAGCCATCATCGGTCCGCTAAAGAGGGCTACGTCTATGGCGTCGCCACTCCCCTCGCCCGAAGCCGCTCGCTCACGACCTACCAAATTGTCATCAGTGACGAGGAAGGGAACCGGATTTGCACGGCGCGGTTGACGTGCATGCTAAAGGAGCGCCTCAAGGGTTGACGGCACCTGGTCGCCCAGATGCCCGGCGAGCCGCTGATCGGGCCCGCAGCCGAGCCATCCGACCACCGGGAGCCGCGTCTAAACGGCGCTTGAGTGAAGCCGAAGGCATCACTCTGCGAGTGACCACGGGTGCAAACCCCACTCGAGCGAAAAATCGATTAGCTTCCCGCATGGTCGGGGGAACATCTACGGCGACCGATTCAACGCCGCTAGCCAATGCGAACTCCGCTGCCACTTCGAGCAGCGCATTGCCCACGCCCTTGTGCTGGGCAGAGTGCGTCACATGCAGAACCGTCATCACTAAGGCTCGCCCAGTCCAAGCGCCCGTGTCTTGGATCGCCAGCGCGATCATTCCCACCGGGACTCGATCGATGCAAGCCACATATGTCGCGTCAGCCTCCAACCAACTGCGCTCCCAGCGACTCCGCGTTCGATCAGTTCCAGACTGAGAGCCGGGTCCGACCAGCGAGAGCTCGAGCCAGAGGGGCTCTAACGCCTCGAAATCCGCAGAATCGGCCGGGCGTACAACCACGTTTCGTGCCATCCGCCACTCCTCCTCAGCGCCAAGACTTCCTGCGCGAGGCTACCCGAGAATCTCGGCCGCCACGTCGGCCATGGATTTTCTGCCGTCCATTGCCAGTCGCTGTAGGTGCCGGAAGGCCTCGGCTTCGGTCATCCCTTGAGCTTGGAGTGCTGCCTTCGCCCGATCAATGAGGGTCCGGGCGGCGAGGCGGCCCTGCAGATCACTGGCTCTCATCTCGGCGCCTTTGCGCTCAGCCCATCGAGCCCGGGCAATCTCGATCGCGGGGCTGAGATCGGACTGGCTAAATGGCTTCACGACGTACCCCATGACGCCCGCCTCAGCAGCACGGTCGACTAGGGCGCGTTGGCTAAATGCCGTCAGCATCACCACAGGGGCCACATCTGCTTCTCGGATGTGCTCGGCGGCCGCGAGTCCGTCCATGACAGGCATCTTCATGTCGAGAAGCACAACGTCGGGGCGCAATTCCAGTACTAGGCGGACGGCCTCGGCCCCGTCACTGGCCTGCCCCACGACGACATAGCCCTCGTCGGCGAGCATTTCGACTAGATCCATCCGGATCAGGGCCTCGTCCTCGCCCACGACGATGGTTACTTCATGTTGAGAACCCACGGCACGACTCTAGTAGCCGACGCGTTAGGCTGGCGCCCGCGCCCTGGTAGCCCAACCGGCAGAGGCAGTGGTCTCAAACACCATCCAGTGTGGGTTCAAATCCCACTCAGGGCACTCGCAAGGATTGGCCCAGCACTACACGACGGTCGGTTTGATCTCCACAATCCGCGCCAGGAGACCGTTCACGAAACTAGGCGACTCATCAGTAGACAGATTCGACACCAACTCGACCGCCTCTGCTATAGCCACTCCATCCGGCACGTCGTCGGCCCACATGATCTCGTAGGTCCCGATACGTAGCGCCGCGCGATCCACTGCTGGCATGCGCTCGATGGTCCACCCCATCGAATAAGTAGCGAGCAACTCGTCGATGTGTTCCTGATGAGCCACAACACCTTCAACAAGTGCCCGAACTAACGGGTTGAGTTCTGGGTCGTGCGTCGCTGCCCGCCGAGACTCTTCTTCACTCAGAGCAACAAGAGGAGCAACGGCCCGAAGATCGGATTGGTACAAGATGTCCAAGGCACGTTTGCGTGCCTTGCTACGCGCTGACACCTAGTTGACGCGGCCGAGGTACGAACCGTCGCGCGTGTCTACGCGACATAACGTGCCTTGCTCGATGAAGAGCGGTACTTGGATCTCAGCACCGGTTTCCAGTGTCGCCGGCTTCGAGCCGCCCGTGGATCGGTCTCCCTGAACACCCGGCTCGGTATAGGTGATGGTCAACTCCACGCTGGCGGGGAGTTCGACATACAGCGGCAAGCCATCGTGGACGGCAACGACAGCCTTCTGGTTTTCCAGCAAGTACTTTGCGCCATCACCCACTGTCGCCGAGTTGACACTGAGCTGGTCGTACGACTGTGTGTCCATGAAGACCCAGTCATCGCCATCGCGGTAGAGGTACTGCATGTCGCGCTTGTCGACACTTGCGGTCTCTACTTTGAGACCTGCGTTGAACGTCTTGTCCACGACTTTGCCGGAAAGCACGTGCTTGAGTTTGGTGCGTACGAAGGCCGGACCCTTGCCGGGCTTGACGTGCTGGAACTCCACGACGGTCCATAGTTGCCCGTCGATGTTCAGCACGACGCCGTTCTTCAGGTCATTCGTCGTTGCCACGCCGATCCCTTCGTCTAGAGCGCAAGGAGTGCACGGGGAAGCCGCGTTAACGACTCGCTCCCGCTCTCGGTCACCCACATGGTGTCCTCAATCCGGACGCCACCGCGCCCAGGCAGATAAATGCCTGGCTCGATGGTGACCGGTACTCCGGCGTGCAGAATACCGGTGCTGCGGGCACCGAGCATCGGCGCCTCATGGATCTCTAGTCCCACCCCATGTCCGAGGCCGTGTGGATAGTTCTCGGCGTATCCCGCAGCGGTAATAACCGTCCGGGAGGCCTCGTCGATGGACGCGAGGCTCACTCCAGCGCTGAGCGTCTCTCGTCCACGCGCCTGCGCTTGCGCAACCACTGCGTGAATCTCTGACTGCCACGAGGCAGCTACGCCCATAACAAAGGTGCGGGTCTGATCTGCGTGATACCCAGCCACTCGGGCGCCAAAGTCAATTTTGAGTAAGTCACCCGAAGCCAGCGGGCGGTCGGTGGGCTGGTGATGCGGAATCGCTGAATTCGGACCCCCCGCAACGATCGAATCAAATGCCAAACCCTCGGCACCACGCTCAAGCATCTCTCGCTCAAGCGCCCACGCAATCTCGCGTTCAGTCATTCCCACACAAATTCTGGGCAGCAATGACTCGAGTGCGTCATCGCTGATCTGACACGCTTCGCGAATGAACGACTCTTCGAACGAGTCCTTGACGATACGTACGTTTTCTACCCACCCGCTCACCGGCACAGTCTCAACGCTTTCAGCAATGACCATGTGCTGATTCACCGTGACGTGATCAGCCTCGAACGCGGTACGCCCCCGTGCCCGCGAGGCAAGCCCGCGGACGGTGTCGCGGTCGATGACGAGTTCGACGTCCGTGCACTCCTCGGCGCATTGGGTGACATAACGGCCATCTGTGCCGAGCAGAAAGGCGTCGGCGGTCAGTAGTCCAACACCATTACTGCCAGTGAATCCACACAAATACCGGACATTGGCGGGATGCGCGATCCAGAAAGAATCTGCCCCGGCCTCCGCCATGCGGCCACGCACGGCATCCCTCCGTCGGGAGAAATCGATCATGTCTATACCAGGGCGCGAAGGGCCAGCACGTACGACTGCAGGCCGAACCCGGTGATAGTCCCGCGAGCAACCGCGGAGATAACCGAAGTGTGCCGGAACTCCTCGCGCGCCGCAGGGTTACTGATGTGTACCTCAATCAGGGGTGCTGTGAGAGCAGCGCATGCGTCGCGAACGGCGTAGGAGTAGTGAGTAAACGCCGCAGGATTCAACACCACAGCAACACCACGATCCGCAGCCTCATGTAGCCAATGAATGAGCTCAGCCTCGTCGTCTGTCTGGCGAACCTCAACACTAAGTCCAAGTTCGGACCCTGTGTGCACACACAGCGACTCGAGATCGGCAAAAGTGGCATGTCCGTAGATCTCCGGCTCACGGGTGCCAAGCCGGCCAAGGTTAGGCCCATTGAGAACGAGTACTTCACTCACGAACTGACCTCCTCGTATGCCGCCCGAAGCGACTCCTCCGATGGACCTTCGAGAATGCGGGGCTTGCCAATGCCGTCGAGAACCACAAACCGCAGCATGTCACCACGAGCCTTCTTGTCAACACGCATCGCGGCAAGGAGGTCGTCCCATCTGCCTGGCACGTACGAAACAGGCAGTTCCAAGGAGGTCAAAATGGACCGGTGACGGGCCACGTCAGCGTCGGAAAGCAGACCCTCAATGCGCGCCAACTCGGCGACGTACACCATGCCTACGCTGATCGCATCGCCGTGGCGCCAACGGTAATTCTCAATACGCTCGACGGCATGGCCAAACGTATGACCGTAGTTGAGCACCTCGCGCCCCAATTCGGGCCCGATTCGCTCTCTCAGGTCACCTGCGACAACATCAGCTTTCACCTGAATCTTTCGTTCAATAAGTTCACGTAGCCGCGGATCCCCCGGCTGTGTGCATCCGACCGGGTCAGACTCCACGATGTCGAGGATACGGGGGTCCACGATGAATCCGCCCTTGACAACTTCGGCCATGCCCGCCAATAAATCCGCACGGGGCAAGGTCGCCAAACAGTCCAGATCGCAAAGGACGCCAGCTGGCGGGTGGAACGCGCCTACGAGATTCTTGCCTGCCGAGGTGTTGATCCCAGTCTTGCCACCGACGGCAGCATCCACCATCGCGAGCAAAGTCGTGGGAATCAGTACAGTGCGGACCCCACGCAACCAGGTCGCTCCAATGAAACCAGCCAAGTCTGTCGTTGCGCCGCCGCCGAGCCCAACGACAACGTCAGTGCGAGTGAATCCTTCTTCGCCCAAGGCGTTCCAGATCATGTCCACGACACCACTGGTCTTAGCGGCCTCACCGTCAGGAACCTCTAGCGCCAAGACTTCGATGTCGGCCGCAGCGATACTTGACATAACACGATCAGCGAGGTCTCGCAGGGTGGGTGGATGCAAGAGCGCAACCTTTGAAGCGCTGCCCCCGATGAGGTCCGTCACTCGATCGAGCACCCTATGCCCGACGATGACGGCATAGGTCGAGTCACCTCGGACGGGAATAACGGTTTCAGTCATGCGTGCGCACCCCGAGCCAGCTCACTCTTCACGTCGGCAACGATGTCGGCGATGGCACGGCCATCTGTCTCAATCGAGATCGTCGCCACCTCCCGATAGAACGGTTCGCGCTCCTGCATCAAGCGAAGCATGGTGCTGCGGACGTTGCCCAAGAGCAGCGGTCGGGCAGAAGACAACCCCACCCGTTTGGTCGCGTCCGCGAGCCCCACGTTGAGCCAGACGACCACGTGGCCGACCAACAATGCACGCGTTGAATCATCAAGGATCGCACCACCACCAAGCGCCAGAACTCCATCGTGTTCTGTCAACGCGTGGGCCACTGCGTCTTTCTCCAGCTCCCGAAAGCGTGGCTCTCCGTCGTCAACAAAAATGTCCGACACCGATTTGCCGGCGAGAACCTCAACGTCGGCGTCTGTGTCACGGAAATCTACCTGCCACGATCTTGCCAGCGACTTACCGACCGATGTCTTTCCAGCACCGGGAGCACCTACGATCACGGCACGCGGTCGAGTCACCGGACAGCCAGGGACTCGAGGTATGAATTGAGATTGCGCCGCGTCTCTTGCACAGAGTCGCCACCGAACTTTTCGACTACTGCGTCTGC
Source organism: Candidatus Nanopelagicales bacterium (assembly GCA_044240285.1). GTDB lineage: Bacteria > Actinomycetota > Actinomycetes > S36-B12 > S36-B12 > CAINMH01. Next base: position 5,961 of record JBIHZU010000072.1, read on the forward strand.
AAGGACCATGATCACCATGGCTTCCGCCACCACACCTGCCGCAGGCACTGCGCATACGTCAGACCGCTGATTGATCGCCTTCGCTTCCTCGCCTGTTGCGACATCGATTGTGCGCAATGCCTTCGGAATCGTCGAAATGGGCTTCATGGCAGCCCGCACCCTCAGCGCCTCGCCAGTGCTCATGCCGCCTTCGGTTCCACCAGAATGACCAGAGGCACGGCTCAATCGCCCGTCCTCGTAGTGGATTTCATCTTGAGCCTGTGATCCGCGCACTGCGGCGAGTTCGAATCCATCTCCAACTTCGACTCCCTTGATCGCCTGGATGCCCATCAGAGCGGCGGCAAGTCGGGCGTCAAGTCGACGATCCCAATGCACAAATGACCCAAGGCCCGGTGGCAAGCCGTATGCGAGTACCTCGACGACACCACCCAGCGTGTCTCCTTCGCGGTGCGCCAACGAAATCTCTTCCTGCATGGCCGCAGATGCAGCCGGATCAGCACAGCGCACCGGATCTTCGTCAATTGCAGTGAGTTCGGAGTATTGCGGGACGTGATGCGTCGTCGCTGTGCCAATGCGGACCACGTGGCTCAGAACCTCGATCTGCCCCACCTGACGCAGGAACTCCCGACCTACAGCAGCCAGGGCAACCCGAGCAGCTGTCTCGCGAGCGCTGGCTCGCTCGAGCACTGGACGAATGTCGTCAAGGCCGTACTTCTGCATTCCAGCAAGATCTGCATGCCCCGGGCGCGGCCGTGTGAGGCGGTCATTGCGCGCTAAACCGTCAAGGATTGTCGAATCAACGGGATCGGCTGACATCACCTGCTCCCACTTGGGCCATTCCGAGTTGGCCACTTCAATCGCGATGGGACCACCCATGGTCACCCCATGCCGAACCCCACCCAAGATGCGTACCACGTCCTGCTCGAACTTCATCCGGGCTCCACGACCCACACCCAGACGGCGCCGGGCGAGGTCAGCGCCGATTTCAGCCGTCGTTACGTGAACCCCGGCCGGCATCCCCTCACAGACAGCCACGAGCGAGGGGCCGTGCGACTCTCCAGCGGTGATCCACCTCAACATGAATCAATTGTCCCAGAGTCGACTGGCTACCGCGAATCCGGTGGACTTACGACCCGAGAGCGGCTCGCATCTGCGTCACAGGTGCGTCCATCCCGGTCATAAGCTCCAGTTGCCCCACGGCCTGCCACAACAGCAGGTCGAGACCACTCGCAACGGGCCCATTCCACGCCGCGGCAAATCCAGTAGGCCACGGGCTGTAGGCGACGTCCAATAACACTCCCCCAACAGCCGGCACGTGAGACGCCAAGGCGTCCGCAGCACCTCCGGGGACGGTGCTGATGACAATTGGCGCGTCAAGAACCTCGCCGAGATCAGAATCCATTGACACCTCTGTCAAGGTCGCACCGAGGGCTTCTGCCACATCGCGAAGGTCGTCAGCCGCTCCAGCACGTCGCACCACAACTGCAATGTGTGATGCACCGAGTCGCACAAGCGCAGCAAGCGCTGAGCGTGCCGTTGC
>JBIHZU010000073.1:0-7422 GCA_044240285.1 Candidatus Nanopelagicales bacterium
TCTTACGCCGATCCCTGGCGAGACAGAGGAAGAGGGCATCGAGCGCTTCAGCGACGTCATGCATTCGATCTTCACCAGGCTCCCCGCTGACATCGAGCAGATGAGACAACTTGTCACGAGCCTCGGTGTGAGTGCTCGCGGAACCATCCCAAGCGCCGACATCGTCGCGTTGCTGATGAGCACGCGAGATGCAGTGCGTTCAGGCGCCTACGACGAATCCATACTTCCTACCTCAGCTCTGCGGTCCGGACCTCAACCCATTGACGTGATTCAACAGTCGATGTCGATGTCGATGATGTCTCGGATGCTGCCGACTTCGATACTTCGGCCAGGAGAGTCAGAGCCGCCCAGGATCCTCCTGCAGACTGCGGTGACGAACGCGCTAGCAACTCTCGGAGCACGAGACGCCATCGTGTCTGGCGGTTACCTGTGTGTGGGGGGCAGCCGGGTAGCCGATCAGATCGTCACAAAGGTGCATATCCCGGACCTATCGACCGCTGCGCGTGAAGTCGGAGTGGGTGTCGCGCAGGCACTAGGCATCTCAGAGTTGCAGATTGTGGTCGGCGGCATGACAAATCCGACGGTGGACGCTGAAGTAGTGCTCGGATCGGACTGGAAGGCACCATGACGTGCTCGTGTGAGAGGGTAGAGACGTGACCGCAGCCCCCGAATCCGTCGAAATGGCCATTGCTGCTGCTCGGGCGGCCTCCGACAAACTCGCGACCCAGATCATGGCGCTCGATGTGAGTTCGGCTCTCGCGATCACCGACATTTTTGTGCTGTGCTCGGCTGCCAATGATCGCCAGGTCAAAGCGGTCGTTGATGGTGTCGAAGAGCAACTACACAAACTTGGCTTCAAGCCGATTCGCCGTGAAGGTGAGCAGGAGCGGCGCTGGGTGCTTCTCGACTACGGCGACATCGTGGTGCATGTGCAGCTCGAAGAAGAGCGCATCCATTACGCACTCGAGCGTTTGTGGCGTGACTGCCCCGTGATCGAATTGCCAGCAGATATCAACAATCCTCCTGCTGCCTGAGGCCCTTAATGCGTCGAATCGTGCTGTGGCGCCATGGGCGTACGTCGTGGAACGCCGAGCGGCGATTCCAAGGCCAGACGGATATCTCCCTCGACGAAGTGGGTCTCGAGCAAGCAGCCAATGCGGCGCGACTACTCACTGGACTTAAGCCCACCGCGATTATCTCCTCAGATCTGGAGCGCGCGGCTGACACGGCCGCCGAACTCTCGACGCTCACGGGGATTCCGGTGCGCATTGATGAGCGGCTGCGGGAGACCTACGCGGGGGACTGGGAAGGCATGGTCTGGGGCGACATTGAGTCGCGTTATGCCAACGACATCGCGCGGTGGGTCAGCGATCCATATCTTCGCCCCGGTGGTGGCGAGACCCGTGTCGAAGTGGCCGAACGGATGACGGCTGCCATCTCTGAGGCCTTGGCAGAACTTGGGCCTGACGGCACATTGGTGGTCACCACGCATGGTGGTGCTGCTCGCGCGGGTCTTGGTGCGTTGCTCGAACTCCCACCCGAGCACTGGTCGATTCTTGGCGTGCTCACCAATTGTGCGTGGTCTGTATTGGTGGAGAACACCAGCGGTTATGGGCAGATGTGGCGTCTGCAGGAATACAACGCCGGCACTCTTCCCGAGCCGGCATTGAGTGATGACCGCTGAAGAGAGGCATTGAGCCTCCGGTATAGTTCGGCGAGTCTTCACGGGCCGGATGTTTCTGGTTTGGATGAGGGGCTGTGGCGCAGCTGGTAGCGCACCTGCATGGCATGCAGGGGGTCAGGGGTTCGAGTCCCCTCAGCTCCACGGCAGTGCCGATTCGCTGGGGATTCCCGCGGATCGGCATTCGCATTTCCGGGGCCCTCCTCGGACAGCATGGATTAGCCAAAGAAAGTGCGAGGTTTGCGCAAAATCGCGGGTTAAACCGTCGAAATCGCGCAAAGTTCGGTGCTGCAATGAAGACAGGGCCGCGTGCCCACGAACTCATTCACCCCTCGGGTCATCTATGACGGTTGTACACGCAACCACACGACAACGCGTCATCACAGCGCGAAACCTAGAATCCCACACCGTTCATGATACATTGATGTCTATCGATATAAGCCAACTCGGAGGGTTCGCCATGTCACGCGTCCAACTCGCACTGAATGTTTCTGATCTGGACGCTTCCATCGAGTTCTATTCGAAAATGTTTGGCGTACAGCCCCATAAGTTGCGCCCCGGCTACGCGAACTTCGCCATCGCTGAGCCCCCGCTCAAACTTGTACTGATCCAGATTTCAGAAAGCGATCGTGGCTCGGGTGTCCAAGGCGCCCTAAACCATCTCGGCGTTGAGGTCGACTCTGCTGATGAGGTCGAGGCGGGGGCGTCACGACTGCGCGATGCGGGTCTCGCAACATTCGATGAGAAGGACACGACGTGCTGCTATGCACTCCAGGACAAGGTATGGGTGCACGATCCGGCGGGCGCACCATGGGAGATCTACACGGTCAAGGACGAAAACCCTGAAGATGCGCAGCCCGCTGCGGCGACGTTGCAGCTCATCGCTGATACGGGTGGGGCATGCTGCGCACCCGGCACGCCCTGCGGTTAATTCTGCCGCGGTCCCTGCCTCTCGGATTTGACACTTCGCCGGGCCTCCGTCAAAGTTAGGTTTACCTAACTAAGGGTTACCTAAGGAGCCCACGTGGTCCACGCTCGTCGCAGCCTCGTTATCGGTCTTGCCGCTCTCGGGCTGGCGGTGCCTATCCTGGCCGGGTGCAGCACTGGCCCCTCGGAGGAGGAGACCCTGACGATCTATTCGGGCCGCTCCGAGGAGCTCGTCGCACCGCTCTTCGCCCAGTTCACGGAGCAGACCGGGATCTCGATCGAGGCGCGCTACGGCGATACGGCCGAGCTCGCCGCACAACTGCTCGAAGAGGGCGACTCAACGCCAGCCGAGGTCTTCTTCGCTCAGGACGCCGGGGCACTCGGTGCCGTCGACGCGGCCGGGCTCTTTGCACTCCTGCCCGCGGCGGTCGCGACCCTCGTGCCCGAGCAGTACCGAGCACCGGATAGCACCTGGACCGGTGTCACCGGGCGCGCCCGCGTCATCGCGTACGACTCCCAGCAGGTCACCGAGGCGGAGGTGCCGACCTCGGTCTTCGATCTGACTGACCCGGCGTGGAAGGGTCAGGTCGGCATCGCGCCGACCAACGCGTCGTTCCAGGCCTTCGTCACCGCCATGCGCGTGTCGCAGGGTGATGAAGTCACGAAGGAGTGGCTCGAGGGTCTCGTGGCCAACGACGTGCAGACCTATGAGAAGAACGGCCTCATCCTCGACGCGGTCGACACGGGCCAGGTGAAGTTGGGCCTCATCAACCACTACTACTGGTTTGAGAAGGCGGCCGAGGTTGGCGCCAACGCCATGCGTGCCCAGATCGCCTTCACCAAGCCCGAGGATCCGGGCAGCCTGGTCAATGTGTCGGGCGTGGGAATCCTCACGGCATCCGCCACCGACCCGCGAGCGGAGCAGTTCATTGCCTGGCTGCTGTCACCCGAGACGCAGTCGTGGTTCGTCGACAAAACCTCGGAGTACCCGCTGCTGCCCTCGGTCGCATCCGTCGAAGGGCTTCCCCCGCTCGACACCTTGCGCGGCCCCGACGTGCCGCTCGCGGAACTCGCCGACTTGCCGGGCACGCTGACGATGCTCGAGGACGTCGGTTTGCTGTGACTCTCCAAGCACCCGCCACCCGACCTCGCGGCCGGCGCTACCTGGGCCGACCTCCGCGTCTGTTGATCATCGCGGGCGCGGTGACGGGTGCTGTCTCGCTTATCCCGTTGTTCTATCTGATCGTGCGTGTCGGCGAGGCCGGCTGGCACCGCATCGTCGATGTGCTGTTCCGGCAGCGAACGCTGGAGACCATCGCGACGTCGGTCAGCCTCCTGGTGGTCGTCGTAGTGGCCTGCCTGCTCGTCGGCATCCCCACGGCGTGGCTCGTCTCGCGCACGAAGATTCCGCTGCGCGCGGTATGGCTTGTCCCGGTGGCGCTCCCGCTCGCCGTCCCGTCCTACGTCGCCGCCTACGCGTGGCTCTCTCAGTTCCCCGCGATGAGCGGCTTCTGGGCCGCGGCCTTCATCCTCACAATGGTGTCGTCGCCGTACGTCGTTTTGCCAGTCGCGGCGTCCTTCCGCACTATGGATCCGGCTCTCGAGGAGGTGGCTCGCTCGCTCGGGCGCGGACCCCTGCGCGCCTTCGCCACCACAACCCTGCCGCAGGCGTGGCCCGCGGCCGCGGGCGGCACGCTACTGGTGGCGCTCTACGTGCTGTCGGACTTCGGCGCCGTCGCCCTCTTGCGCGTCGATGCATTCACCCGCGTCATCTACGCCTCCTATCGCGCCAGCTTCGACCGGGTGAGTGCCGCCGTCCTTGCGCTAGTCCTCGTCGCCCTCGCCGGGCTCCTCGTCCTCGCCGAACGCCGTATCCGCGGTCGGACGCGACGCTGGCGCGTGGCCACCGGCACCCAGCGGTCCGCCGCCCCCATCCAGCTCACCGGTGTGGCCCGCGCCGGCGCCTTCGTCTGGCTGACGGCGCTGACGGTGCTCGCGCTCGGCGTCCCCCTCGTCTCGCTCGTCCTGCGCATGCTGCAGGGCAGTCGATTACCCCTTGACTTCGTCGAACTCATCAACGCCACTTTCACGACCTTTGGCGTGGCTCTTGCCGGTGCGATCCTCGCGGTGCTCCTGGCACTGCCCGTCGGCATCCTTGCCGCGCGCTATCGCACCCGCAGCGTGCGCGCGATCGAGACCATGTCATACACCGGACACGCCCTGCCCGCCGTCGTCGTGGGTCTGTCGCTGGTTTTCCTCACCCTCACTGTCCTGCCCGTGGCGTACCAAACGCTGTGGATCCTGGCCTTCGCTTACGCCGTTCTCTTCCTGCCCAAGGCGATCGGCGCGACGCGCAGCGCGACGGCGTCGGTGTCGCCGGTGATGGAGCAGACGGCTCGCACTCTCGGTCGCGGCCCGCTGCGCGCGTGGAGCGAGACAACCCTGCGCCTGACCCTGCCCGGTATCGCCGCGGGCGGACTGCTTGTGCTCCTCACTGCGATGAAGGAACTCCCCGCGACGCTCATGCTGCGGCCCACCGGTCTCGACACGCTCGCGACCGAGCTGTGGAGTCGCACCGAGGTGGCGGCGTACGGCGCAGCCGCGCCCTACGCCATTGCCCTCGTCGTGATCGCCGCGGTGCCTGCATGGTTGCTCGGGCGGACGATAACGCGAGCCAATGACAGCGCTCTCGATACGGTGGAGCCGTGACCGGGGTCGACGTACGCAGCCTGCGCGCGGGCTATGGCCCGGTCGATGTCCTGGAAGATCTCGACCTGACCGTGCCGTCGGGTGCACTCGCGGCGGTCCTGGGCGCGAGCGGCTCGGGCAAGACCACACTGTTGCGCGTGCTTGCCGGATTCATCCGTCCGACGTCGGGCACAGTGACGTTTGGAGACCGTCTCGTCGCTGGGGCCGGTGCGGGATTCCCCCATGCATTCGTGCAGCCGGAGAAGCGCCGTATCGGGATCGTGCCGCAGGAGGGTGCGCTCTTCCCCCATCTGGACGTCAGCGCCAATGTGGGCTTCGGCCTGCCCCGCGGTGGGCATCAGCGATCAGCGTCCGCGGCCCGCGTCGACGAGGTGCTCGAGATGGTCGGCATACGGGACTATGCCCACACCCGCCCCCACGAGCTCTCCGGCGGCCAGCAGCAGCGCGTGGCTCTGGCCCGTGCACTCGCCCCGCGCCCCGACGTCCTCCTCCTTGATGAGCCCTTCACCGCACTCGATGCTGCGCTGCGCGTGCGTCTGCGCGCAGAAGTGCGCGAGTTGCTCTCCGCTTTGGGCACCACCACCGTGCTCGTCACACACGACCAGGAGGAGGCACTGTCAACGGCCGACTTCGTCGCGGTCATGCGCGATGGTCGCTTCGTGCAGAAGGGCACCCCCCTCGAGGTGTATGACGGGCCCGTCGACCTCGGCGTCGCGCACTTCGTCGGTGACGCGGTCGAGCTTCCCGCTCACGGCAGGGGTGATCGCGTGTCGTGCGCGCTCGGCGATATCGCGGTTCGCCGCATGTCCGATGCCAGCATGTCCGATGTCGACGGCACCGTCGTGCTGCGTCCGGAGCAACTGGTGCTGTCCTGCCCCGTCGACGGTGCGCAACCGCCCGGAGCCGGGATCGTGCGCGAGACCTCCTATCACGGCCACGACTCGCTTCTGCAGGTCGAACTTCGCGATGGCACCGTGATCCCTGTGCGCGTGCCCGGTGGCACTCCGCCACCGCGCCCCGGCGAGACCGTCGTCGTCACGGTAACCGGCGAGGGACGCGTGTACCCCGCCCGCACCGCGTCCGGCACTCCCTGCGGTTAAATCTGCCGCGGTCCCTGCCTCGCAATACCTACAGTGCTGACTCGCCGCTTTCGCCTGTGCGCACGCGGATGACCTGCTCAACCGGCACGACCCATACTTTGCCGTCGCCGATCTTCTCGGTGCGTGCGGCACGCACGATCGCCTCGATGACCTCTTCGACAACTTCGTCGGCAACGACGACCTCGATGCGGACCTTCGGTATCAGGTCAACGGTGTATTCAGCGCCGCGATAGACCTCGACGTGACCACCTTGGCGGCCGAAGCCGCTAGCCTCGGAGACAGTGAGGCCATGAATGTCTATCGCCTGCAGGGCGGTCTTGACCTCCTCGAGCCGGAATGGCTTGATGACGGCGGTGACGAGCTTCATTTACTCCTCCTCCTGTTTGCGGTCGCGTAATGGATGGGACCCCCCGAGGGTGCCACCTCCGGCAACGCCGGCGAGGTCGTACGCACTTTCTGCGTGCTGTGTCACGTCAAGGCCAGCGATCTCATCATCGCGAGTGGCCCGGAAGCCCATCGTCTTGTCGATGACCTTGGCGATGATCCACGTGACGACGAACGCGTAGGCGGCCGTTGCCACACAGGCGAGAGCTTGTTTACCTAGAAGTTCTGCCCCACCGCCGAAGAAGAGTCCATCGCGGCCGGAGGTGTTGACGGCTGCAACAGCAAAGAGGCCGATGCCGAGCATGCCGACAATGCCGCCCACGCCATGCACGCCCACGACATCGAGTGAGTCATCAAAGCCGAGCTTGTATTTGCGAGACACGGCCCAAGCGCAGACGATGCCGGCCGCGAGACCGATTGCGAGGGCTCCGAGTGGCGTGACGAATCCACACGCAGGGGTGATCGCGACTGCGCCCGAAATCGCCCCGGATGCGATGCCGAGTGTGGTTGCTTTGCCATCGCGCAACTTTTCGAATCCGATCCACGCCAAGGCTCCGGCCGCTGCGGCGATCTGAGTATTGATGAGTGCGGTCGCTGCAGTGCCATTGACCGCGAGCGCAG
>JBIHZU010000074.1:0-7367 GCA_044240285.1 Candidatus Nanopelagicales bacterium
CGAGATCGTCACTCTCGCCCACGACGGCAACTCGATCGCCCACGATCACGCCCTTACGGCCGAGCTCTCGTGCCTTGACTGCCCAGATCGGAGCATCCGCGGAATCCAAGAGCACAGTGAAACGCCCGCGATCTACAGCAAGTACGAATCCCGGGACTGCAGAGTCATGGGAGGGGCGGTCTTTTGACCTTGGTCGCGACTTGGAACGACTCGGTCGGATGCGTACGTCATCCTCATCGAGGTCGGGACGTCGTCTTGCAGGCGGATTCACGCGCCGCCTAGCAATCGTGCCCACATGTCGGTGAATCCTGGCATTGTCTTGGCAGTAGTCGAGATGTTTTCGACCTGCACCCCGGGCACGGCAAGGCCGATGACAGCACCAGCTGTAGCCATGCGGTGGTCATCGTAGGTCTCGATGTGACCACCGTGAAGTAGCGCTGGAACGATCGTGAGTCCATCGGGCTCTTCTGTGACGTTGCCACCGAGGCGATTGATCTCGGTAGCGAGTGCTGCGAGGCGATCGGTCTCATGCCCGCGCAGGTGTGCAATCCCACGGATCCGCGAAGGGCTCGCTGCCAGTGCGCATAGGGCGGCAACGACGGGAGTGAGTTCGCCTTCGTCATGCAAATCGATATCGATTCCTGACATGACATCTGGCCCACTCACCGTGAGTTTATCGTCATGGAGCGCCACAGTGCCGCCCATGGCGGTGAGAATTCCGCGAAGCGCATCTCCAGCCTGCGTTGTTTTTGCTGGCCAGTCCGGAATTGTGACGCGGCCCCCGGTGGCCATAGCGGCGGCGAGGAACGGAGCGGCATTGGAGAGATCGGGTTCGATGACGCGGTCGAGCGCAAGGATGGGCGCCGGCAGCACCGTCCACGATGCGCTTCTGGGATCTTCGGTGTCGCAGTCAACGTGAACCCCACACTCTCGAAGCATCGTCACTGTCATGTCGATATGTGGCAATGATGGAAGAGTTGTCCCTTCATGACGTATGCGGATGCCTTCGTCGAAGCGCGCGCCGGAAAGCAGGAGTGCGCTCACGAATTGACTCGACGAGGAGGCATCGATGACAACATCGCCGCCGCGGACGCTTCCTTGGCCGTGGATAGTGAACGGCAATGTGCCGAGGCCGCCATCGGATACTTCGACGCCGAGTTGACGAAGGGCCTGGATGATGGTCAACATCGGGCGCACTCGGGCGCGCTCATCGCCGTCGAACGCAATGTCGCCCTGGGCGAGGGCTGCTATCGGAGGCACGAATCGCATCACAGTTCCGGCGAGTCCGACGTCGATGACGGCTGGTCCGGATAGTGATTGCGGCATTACGTCGTAATCAGAACCCGACCGCACATTGATCTTCGCCCCGAGTGTGCTGAGGGCACCAATCATCAATGCCGTGTCGCGCGCCTGCAGGACGTTGCGAATCACGGACGGCCCATCCGCGAGTGCCGCAAGGATCAATGCCCGATTTGTGATCGACTTGGAACCGGGGACGGCAATGGTCGCCACAACGGGACCATCTGAGAATGGGGCCGGCCACAAGGTCACTACTTCAGGGTATCCGGCATTCTGGTGCCATGTGCGGACGCTATGCGGCATCACGGGACCCGTCGGCCATCGTCGCGGAGTTCGAGGTTCAGGAGGGTCCTGAGCGTGATCTTCCGGCGGATTACAACATCGCCCCCACGAAAGACATCTATGTGATCCGTGACCGGGCAGCATCCGATGTAGCCCCGCCCACCCGCGAAATGCTCATTGCGCGCTGGGGTCTCATCCCAACGTGGGCCAAGGATCCGTCTATTGGAGCACGCATGAATAACGCACGGATGGAGACAGCGGCGGAAAAGCCAGCCTTCCGGCAGGCGTACGCAAAGCGGCGATGCCTCATCCCGGCTGAGGGGTATTACGAGTGGTACACCTCCGAACAGCTCAACGCCAAAGGCAAACCGGTGAAACAACCGTTCTTCATTCACGCAGCTGATGGTTCGAGCTTGGCCATTGCTGGCTTGTTGGAGTGGTGGCGCGACCGTACGGCGGGGGACGAGGCGCCATGGCAATTGACTGCGGCTGTGCTCACGACCGAAGCCATTCCGCAGTTGGCCACCATCCATGACCGAATGCCGGTCATGGTCCCTAAGTCGCTCTGGAGCAGGTGGCTCGACCCGTCGTGGGACGGGGCAGGGGCTATTGACCTCCTCGGGGTGGTTGCCGAGGGGGAGTTGGTCGCTGAACCGGTCTCCATGGCGGTCAACAACTCTCGCAATAACGGCCCAGAACTTCTGATTCCAGTCCCTGCGGGAATGGATTGACCAGTCCGGCACGTTTAAGCCGTCATGGGCACCTGCGGGTTAGGCTCGTGTGTGATGGACGAGCAGACGGACGACCGCGCCGCCGACGACCTTGAGTCGCGGTTCGAGCGCGACGCACTCGTATTCCTAGATTCGTTGTACGGCGCTGCCCTGCGAATGACACGAAATCCGGCCGACGCTGAAGATCTCGTCCAGGAGACCTACCTCAAGGCATTCGCAGCCTTCCATCAGTTTCAGGAGGGCACCAATCTCAAAGCGTGGCTCTTTCGCATTCTGACCAACTCCTACATCAACACCTATCGACGCAAGCAGCGCGAGCCGCACTTCACGGGCACCGACGAACTTGATGACTGGCAGATGGTGCACACGCAGGCGTATGCCACGGGCCAATTGCGCTCTGCAGAGGCAGAGGCGCTGGATCGCCTTCCCGACAGTGAAGTCAAGCGGGCGCTCCAAGAACTTCCTCCGGAGTTCCGCATGGCCGTGTACTACGCCGATGTTGAAGGTTTCCCATATAAAGAAATCGCGGAGATGATGGAGACTCCCCTCGGCACAGTTATGTCGCGACTACACCGTGGCCGCAAGATGCTTCGCTCTCTACTTGAGGACTACGCAGTCGAACACGGCTTCATCCCAGTAGGCGTGTCTGGCGGTGAGAGCGAATGAACCAGATCAATTCATTCGATCCGTGTCTTGATGTTCTCGATCAGGTCTATGAGTTTCTCAATGGCGAGATGGACGAAGTGCGGGTGCTCGTGGTTCGTCAGCACCTCGAGGTATGTCCACCGTGTCTGCGGCACTACGGACTTGAGCAGGCGGTCAAGGCACTCCTGAGCCGGTCCTGTTGCCGGGAGCAAGCGCCAGAGACCCTACGAATCTCGATTGTTGCTCAGATCCGGGAGTTTCGAGTCACCTACCGCACCGAAGATCCAGCCTGAATGAGACATGTGCGACCATAGGACCTCACGAACTGAGGAGGACCCATGAGCAAGCGTGGCCGTAAGAAGAAGGACCGCAAGAAGAGCGGCGCCAACCACGGCAAGCGTCCTAACTCCTAATCTGTGGCGATCGAAGTCAAGGCCGAGATGGTTGCTTCGGTCTTCAAGGTCCTCGTTGTAGCTGGCGCTCCTGTCGTCGCTGGCGAGGCACTGGTCATTCTGGAGTCCATGAAAATGGAAATCCCAGTTCTCGCTGATGCGGCAGGGACCGTTACTGAAGTCTGCGTCGCCGAGGGCGATGTTGTTCATGAAGGTGACGTGCTGGTCGTGCTCGACTGAGCGCTCGATGCACAACTAGTTCACCGGACGCGTGTACACCTCAAGTAAGACATCTGCCGTCGGGCTGAAGTCTCGGTTGGGTTCCCGAATGAACCCAAGGCGCGCATAGAGCTGATGAGCCGCAGCATTGTCTGAGATCACGCTTAGGGCCAGGTTGTGAACTCCCACTGTGCGAGCGAGTTCATTGCACGAAGCCATCAGTGCGTCTCCCACGCCAGTACCCCATGCGTCGACAGCCACTGCAAGAAAGCGGACCTCCCACTCACCAGCCACAGCGATGTCTGCATGTGGTGAACCGGGCGGAGCAATGGTCACCGTGCCCACGAGTATTTCGTCTTCATACGCGACGAGGACGTAACCATGCTGGGCGTGGTCGGGAACAGTGCGCAGATATTGGGCGTAGGGGGTCCCGCGGTCTTTCACCATCCCAGCGGCTAAGAATGCGTCTACGCGCAAATTAGCTACGGCTTCGAACTCGGATTCTTCAATCTCGCGGACCTTCACGACCTCATTGTGGCGTGACGCGGGCTTCCTGCACGATTGTGGGGTGGGCAAGGCGTAGTCTGCTTATGTGGCGGGATTAGCGCACCTCGCACAGGAGCGAACAGACCTCAGCGAAGCCGATGTCGATCATCTGCACTCGCTCGTAGGCTCATGGGGCTTGCTCGCCGACCTGGCGTTATCCGACCTCGTCCTGTGGCTTCCCACGTGGAACGAGGCCGGCTATGTCGCAGCTGCGCTTGTTCGTCCGGCAACTGCCGCGACAGCTGTCCCGCAGGACATCGTCGGTGTTTTTGTTCCGCGCGGTCAGCGTCCAGAGTTGGACCGCGCGGGTTCATTGGGTCGTCCCGTCACGAGTCATATGGCACCGCAGGACATTCCAACGGCACCTGAGGCATACCCAGTTCGTCGCGAAGGCAAGGTCATCGGAATCGTCACACGTGAGGTCATTGCCAATCGTGCGCCGCGAGTCACCGGCTCGGTCGAGGAGGTGTACCTCGCGGCCGCCGAGGATCTGTTCAACATGGTGTGCGATGGCGAATTTCCCTACGCGGGTGCCACGGCTACCGCGTCTTCAGCGCCGCGGGTTGGTGATGGGTTCATTCGACTCGATGCCGATGGCAAAGTCTCCTACGCGAGCCCGAATGCGCAATCTGTCTTTCGCCGACTCGGCTTGGCAACTGACCTAGTTGGGGTGAACCTGGCTGTTACCGGCACGAGGCTGTCTCATCGACCGGGACCTGTCGATGAATCCATCGGCCTCGTACTCGGCGGTCGAGCAGCGGGCAGCGTAGAACTCGAAAACGCTTCGGGCTCGATGACGGCGGTTGGCTTCCCACTTATGCGTCAGCGACACGACAGTGGCGCGATGGTCTTGGTTCGCGATGTGACTGAGCTGCGCCGGCGTGATCGGGCCTTGCTCACTAAGGAAGCGAGCATCCGCGAGATCCACCATCGGGTCAAAAACAATTTGCAAACTGTGGCAGCCCTACTTCGATTGCAGGCGCGCCGAGTCACGGCTCCAGAAGCCCAGCTTGCTCTCGCAGAGGCAGTTCGCCGTGTTGCTTCTGTCGCCGTAGTCCACGACATGCTCGCGCATGAGCCCGGTGACACCGTGTCCTTTGACGAAGTGGTAGCTCGCGTCATCGGGCTGGTCCGCGAACTTGCCCCCGCACATGCCGGAGACGGACCTGCAACGCAGATTGTCTGCGAAGGAGAGGTGGGCAATCTGCCCGTTGAGTTGGCTGCACCTCTTGCTATGGCACTGTCCGAAGTCGTCGATAACGCGCTGGAACATGCCAGTGCGAGCCGCGTTGTGCTCAATTGTTCGCGAGCCACGGGCGAGGTCGTGGTGACAATCACCGACGATGGTTCGGGCGTAGCTAGTGACATCACGCCGGGACTCGGATTGCAGATCGTGCAGACCCTTGTCAATGACGAACTCAAGGGAAGCGTGGAAATAGGCGATGCGCCCGGAGGGTCGGGCCTTTTGGTGAAGCTGAGGGTGCCGGTGTAGGAATTTCAGGCAGTCGTACGCGCACGCATGCGCGCGTTGCGACGCTTGAGAGCGCGACGCTCATCCTCGGAGAGGCCGCCCCAGACCCCGGCGTCCTGGCCAGATTCGAGTGCCCAGCGGAGGCAGTCCTCCACTACTTCGCAACTCCGACACACGGCCTTGGCGTCCTCGATCTGCACCAGCGCGGGGCCGGTATTGCCGATCGGGAAGAACAATTCCGGATCTTCGTCACGGCAGGCAGCCCGGTGGCGCCAGTCCATGAGTCCTCCTCAGTAGGCACTTGGGTAAAGTGCTTGTGCATTGTTTCACATTAACCCGCCGGCCCAAGGGGTGTTTCGAGTCGGTCGGGGTCTGGCCTCACGTAATGGTGCGCGAAACCAGTGTCAAGAGTGTCAGACAAATGGGCTCGCCACAAGGTTGAAGCCTTGATTAGTGCCCCATTGTTAGTGGCCTCACACCCAAAGTGGCCGATTTTCGGGATTTGGGACGTTAGACGGCGACCTTGAGCACCGCCGGATGGGATGCGAAGGCGACCGCCTGGGCGAGTCCTAGAGCCTCCCCGTCCGCTTGGACCGCCACCGGGCGGCGCGCCCGAACCTCGAAGGCTGGCTGGTCGTGGAGGAGAGCCAAAGAGCGGGTAGTCGCGCCTCCAGACGCAGTTGCCATGCGTGCGAAGGCGTTCAGGGTCGTGAACACGCCGAGATCTCGCCAGGCAAGCACGTCTAGGCCAGTGTCGAAAGAGGCGTCCGGGCATGGGTTGAGCGGCCGAGACCCGAGGTAGGTCCATGGTGAGGTGTTCTGCACGATGGCAAGAAAGACTCCATCGATGTCCTGCTGCCCGGTACGCATGATGCGCAGCGCGGCCCTGCGTCGATCAGTCCGCCGGAAGTACTCCCGCAAGGTAAGGCGTACATAGCGGCCGGGAGTCGCCGCGATGCCGGAACTTCGCTCGTCTTCCATCGCGTGGATGATCTCGGCGTCCAGCCCAACTCCGGCGTTAGCGAGAAACCAGCGGGGGAGTTCACCGGGCATGGTCAAGGTGCCAAGACCCACATTTCGGGTCCTGCCATTCCTGAGCGCCTCGAGGATGCACCCGGTGGCCTCGACGGGGTCTGCTGGTAAGCCAAGTGCCCGGGAAAACACGTTCGCACTGCCCCCAGGCACCGTTGCAAGAATCGGTCCGTCGGGCGCCGGACCTCGCGACAATAGTCCGTTGACGGTTTCGTTGATGGTCCCATCGCCGCCGAGGGTGATGATCACATCGAGCTCTTCGTCGCGGGCGCGGCGGCCCAATTCGCGTGCGTGACCTTGTCTCGCCGTTGTCACCACCTCGAGGTCTACCGATCCGGCCAATGCGCGTACGAGGACGTCCGTGACTCGTGGTGACGTGGTCGTTGCGCGGGGGTTGACCACGAGGATTCCGCGCACGAGGGCCAGAGTAGCCGGGACTAGGCTGCCACTATGCCAAAATCCCCGCCCTCGGCCCGCGGATTGCTCGTCGCGGCACCCGCAGCTGCGATGCAAGGACTGGTCGCGGCGGCGTACGCGGTGTTTCTCATTGAAGAGGCCATTCGTGTGGGTGCGACCGGACCGGCAGACGTCTCGAATGGCGCAGCCGAGACGGTGCTGATTGTGATCATCGGCCTCATCGGAGCTGCGCTCGTCTGGTGTTCCATCGGACTGTGGCGAGAGCGACGCTGGGCGCGCGCACCGGTCGTGTTGCTCGAGATCATCATCGGGATCGTGTCCTTCAACGCCATG
>JBIHZU010000075.1:0-7248 GCA_044240285.1 Candidatus Nanopelagicales bacterium
GCACCCGACGTGGTCACCGTGAGCCACACCGATGACACAGTCTCGTCACTTCCAATAGCAGGCAACCCGCCGCGTCCTGCAAGCGACACAGTCCGCGACTCCCCAGGCTTCAACGCACCACGTATCGAACCCTTTGTGGTGTACACAAGTGCCGGCGAAAGCGCTGTGATGGGTCCACTTGCGCTGATGACATCCGGAAGGCGTCTGACGAAGTAGCCGAGAACGTCGACAGCAACCGGGCTTGCACCCGCGTTGACAGCCACCGCAATCGTGCCATCAGACGCAACAGGCAAGACGGTCTCCACGCTGTCAGAAACACCTGTGACCACCCTTAACGCCGGATCCAGCGAAGGGACCCCACCAGATGGCCACGTATAAACACTGAGCGGCGCATTGGGCTGTTGCGCGGTTATCCGCACGGTCACCGCCCGCACACTGCTGGGTTCAGTCGGTCCCACCCCGAGAACATTGACGTAGACGGGGTCACCGGTCGCCCCTCCGGCAATCTGATTGGTCTCGGTGAGCGCTGGAGTGGCGGGTTGCGTGAGCCTGCAGGCAGTGTCCGGAAGGACAGGAGCAACCGGACGTGCGGAATCAAACACTCGCGTCGGGCGCACTGGGACAAAATCTAGTCCGCGCACCGTGATCTTCGGTGTTGCCGTGGTACCGGGATCTACGCAAAACGGAAGGGGCGTTGGATCTCCGCCCCAAAAAGACGTGAGCCCGGCAGATCCATCCCAAGACAACGAAAGATGAACATGATCGCGATGACAAGACGTGTCGTAGTCATCCGTCTGATTAGCGAAGCAGTTAAGCCAACTGATCTCCGACCATGACGGCTCTCCTGGAGCCGCTTGCCAAATTCGATCATTCCAACCGATGTACATGATGCCCAATCTGCGGGCCATTGCATATTTGTTTCCATCACTATCCGTCGCGAGCAACCAGCGAATGAAAGCTTGCGCCACCTTGAATTGCGCGGGCTTACTTGCGTCGATCATCCAATCGATGGCGCGGTTTTCCTTGTGTTCGCTCCGGTTGCCGTATGCGCACTCTCGAGGTGAACTAATGGAGTTCACGAAGCCCGGATAGGTGGCTTGGATAAGAGCGATCAGTTTGTCGGTGCCGGCCTTTGAAGTGAGGTCACATATCCCCTGTCCCTGATAGGTAGCCAGCGGATCGACTTCGACTGACAAGTCAGCGGGAATGACAGGAATTGGGATGCTGGCTGGAGCAGGCGCAGCCAAAGCCGGAGTTGCCGCCACTAGTCCGACGGCAAGGCCCAGCGACACGAGCATCTGCAGGACGCGAAAGGCGCGCCTAGGATGACTGAACGCTGACATGCTCAGCAGTCTACGTCGGCGACATGGCCAAAGCATGAACACGCGCTGGGAGGTATCGCATGGAGGATCCGCTCGTGGAGCGTGTTTTAGTCGTAACGGCGCACCCCGATGATGTCGATTTTGGTGCCGCCGGCACGATCGCTCAGTGGACCGACTCCGGAATTCACGTGACGTACCTGATCATCACTGATGGTGATGCAGGTGGGTTTGACCCCGCTGTCCCACGCGCTGAGATTCCCGTAATCCGACGTGCCGAACAGCGCTCAGCAGGCGAGTGTGTCGGCGTGCACGATGTGCGGTTTCTTGGGTACCGCGACGGTGAACTTGCGGTGTCCCATGATTTGCGGCGCGACATCTCGCGTGTGATTCGACAGGTACGCCCGCAGCGCATGCTGATCCATTCCCCGGAGCGCAACTGGGATCGCATTCAAGCGTCTCATCCTGATCACCTCGCAGCGGGTGAAGCAGCCATTCAGGCTGTCTATCCTGATGCGCGAAATCCATTTGCGCACATCACTCTTGGACGTGAAGAAGAACTTGAGGCGTGGGCTGTACCTGAGGTATGGGTCATGGCACACCCGACTCCCACACATTTCGTTGACGTCACAAACCAATTCGATCGCAAACTCGCCGCCATCAAGTCGCACGCGAGTCAACTTCCTGATCCTGATGCGATGGAAGGTTGGATGCGCACACGCCTACTCGAGATGGCTCAGCGTGGAGGTCTTCCAAATGGCCGACTTGCCGAGGCGTTCTTCATTGCGCAGACCGCCTGAAAGAATCTTCTTCGATTTAGCTCCAGAAGACAGCGATCACAATGTTGGCGAGTGTGAGCAAGCCGATGATGCCCCACAGCGCAGGCTGCGGGCCCTTCCTGCGCCGACCAATGATGGCGAGCACGGTGATCACCAGGACGACAAGGAGCTTGACCGCGATCTTGGCATGGAAACTCGCGCTGGGCGCTACGTCGTCGATCACCCCGGATTCGATGATTCCGACCATGACGATGCCGGTGATCAAGGAAGTGAGAGCGCCGTCAAGCATCCAACGGCTCACGCCCTTGTCCGCGCTCTTCACCTGGACGATGAAGCCGCCAAAAAGCAGGGCTAAACCAAGGAAGTGCAGGACGATGAAGATATTGAGGACGAACTGCATATTCACTCCCTTAGGCCGTGGAACCCCCACGCTAGCGCGCCGTGGGACCCCGCCCGGGGTAGGCGCGCCCTCCCCGGGCCGGGCCGCTTCTCAGACCATCGTGCACGGCTGGCAATCCGTTGATAGCCTACGAAGGCGTCAATCGGCCGACCGGGAGGTCAGGATGTCACAGGAAAGTGATCAGGCGGGCGAAGTCCTGCGCAGCATTTGGCAGCAGTCGACTGACACCGCAGCAGACATGGATGCTGACTGCAGCCCGACTAAGTCCTGTCGCAACATGAAGGACGTGAATTACGACGGCTTCGCCGAGGAAGGCGTCGACCTCGGGACCGCGTGGCGGAACAAGCTCGCTCGCGAGGGCAAGCTGGGAACTGGATCTCTCGCTGACCTGGTCTTCGGCCAGTCGAACTGATTCCAGCCTCATGAACCCTCTGTTCGACACTCTTACTGTGCCCGCGCTCACCGACCAATTGCGCGCTGAGGGCTACATCGCGGATCGAGGCTTGGCGACCGCACTTCTGCTCTCCCTCAAACTCGGCAAGCCGCTTCTCCTCGAAGGCGAAGTCGGTGTCGGTAAGACCGAACTTGCGAAGACTCTTGCAACCATGCTCGGCCGTGATTTGATCAGATTGCAGTGCTACGAGGGCATCGACATCCACCAAGCTATGTACGAGTGGGATTACGCCCGCCAGATGCTCCACATCCGAGCCTTGAGCGCAACCGGCGCAACCGGCGCCGAAGACGATCTATTCAGTCCACGTTTCCTACTTGAGCGGCCGCTCCTGCAGGCACTCAAGGCTGGCGACCGTTGCGTACTGCTGATCGATGAGATCGATCGGGCAGATGACGAATTTGAGGCTTTCTTGTTGGAGCTTCTCGGCGACTTCCAGGCCACCATTCCTGAGATCGGCACCGTTCGAGCTGACACCCGACCGATCGTGATTCTTACCTCGAATCGCACCCGCGAGCTTCACGATGCGCTCAAGCGTCGTTGTCTTTACACCTGGATTGGTTTCCCTGAGCCCGAGCGCGAATTTGCGATCGTGCAAGAACGACTCCCTGAAGTCGGCGCAGTTCTCGCTGCTCAAGTTGTCGCAGCAGTCAATCGACTTCGCGAAATGGACCTCGAAAAGCTGCCCGGCGTTGCCGAGACGATCGATTGGGCGCAAAGCCTCTCGGCGCTTGGCGCAGACTCGCTCACCGAAGAAGCCGCCTTGGACACGCTTGGTGCAGTCGTCAAGGACCGTGACGATCTCGAGTTCACCTCGAAGAGCATCCAGGATGTCGTCGCCTAACGGCTACGACGAGTTGCTCGTCGAATTCTGTCAGGCCCTGCGCGACGCCGGATTGCCCATCGGCTCTGACGATGCCCTCACATTTGTTGAGAGTGTCTCGCGCCTGAGCGTCACAGATCTTCTCGACGTGTATTGGGCCGGACGCGCAGCACTAGTTCGTAGGCGCGACCACATCATCACCTACAACATCATCTTCCAGTCTTTCTTCATGGACGTGCATCCCACTGTGTCCGACAACCGCAAACTCACGATGCGCGCATCCTCTAATGCGGGGGCAACACTCGAAATCCCCAATACAGAGACGGGTCTACCGGGCGAGATGAGTCCCGATGAGGTGAAACTGGGGTATCTAGCCAGCACCTCCGAGGTATACCGCAACAAGGCATTCGCTGAATGCTCCGATGAGGAGTTGCGTCACCTCCGCAGGCTCATGGCACGAATGCGCGTAACTCCTCCGAAGCGTCGCACTCATCGTGCCGCTCAGGCTCGCAAGAGTGCACGTCTGGACATGCGCAAGATGGCCAGAGACATGATGCGCTCGTTCGGCGAACCGCATGAGCTTGCCTTCACCCAGCGCAAAGAGAAATTGCGGTCGCTTGTGCTGATTTTGGATGTCTCAGGTTCCATGGCGGATTACTCAAGAAATCTGCTTCAGTTCGCATACTCGGCACGTCGAGCCAACGCCAAGGTCGATGTCTTCTGCTTCGGCACCAGGCTCTCCCGAATCACGCGCGCCCTGAGTCGCCGCAACCCTGACGAGGCAATGCGCATGGCCGGCGAATCGGTTCTCGATTGGGACGGCGGGACTCGCATCGGCGATTCCCTGCGACAATTCAGTCGCGAGGCCCGTCGTTCGCGGCTAGGCCGTGGCGCCATTGTCGTCATCTGTTCGGACGGATTGGATCGTGGCGAACCACAGGCACTCGCAGAGTCCATGGAGAGCCTCAGCCGCATCGCCCACCGTGTCATTTGGGTGAACCCGCACCGCGGTGACGCGGCAGAGTACGTCCCGACATCTATCGGAATGATCATCGCCGACCCCTACATCGACGAGGTGCACTCCGGTCATAATCTCGCTAGCCTCGAGCGGTTAGCTAACCGTCTGGCGAAAGTGGGGTAATTATGAGATTCAGCGTGTCACTACAGGCAGAGGGAGATCGTGAGATCACCCTCGCCGAGGTTCTCGAACTCGCCGATGCGGTAGCCCCGCTTGGTGGCATCGCCTCGGGCTTTGGGACGTACACCTATGGCGCACAAATCGTCATTGAAGCCGAAGGTCCAGATCAGGCAGTCGATGAGGCTCTGGCCGAATTTGCTCAGGCGGTCGCGTCCACGTCACTTCCTGATTGGCCAGTCGCCTACGCCGAAGCCATCAGCGAGGAAGACGACTTCGCAGACCTCGACGACATTCCGACATGATCCGCCTTGGCAGCTTGGCTGGATATGCATTCGAGGGTCCGCGAACCCTAGCCGGATGGACCGCACCGGCAGAGCCAGCTGTCTACGCGATTGTGACCAAGTCAAATCCGAATCGGCAACAGGAGTTCGCCGTAATTTTTGTGGGACACAGCGACGACTTGAGCACCGAAGGCTTCCCCTTCCGTCACCCGCGCGCGACGTCTTGGGTCAAGCGCG
Organism: Candidatus Nanopelagicales bacterium; assembly: GCA_044240285.1. Lineage (GTDB taxonomy): Bacteria > Actinomycetota > Actinomycetes > S36-B12 > S36-B12 > CAINMH01. The sequence goes on from JBIHZU010000075.1 coordinate 5,429, forward strand.
CCGAGGGCAAATTCAATCTGCATGTGTGCTGGCTTCAGGTACCAGGAGGTACCCGGGCACATCGCGAGCAGATCTCTCAAGAATTAATGGCGATTTACCAGCCCAGTTGCAATCTCGAGAAATTCGACAATGCCTGGAAGGACGAGTGGATCGGTGAATACAACACTGTCGTCAACGATCACCTCACGACGGATCGGGATCCGTCCTAACCACTAGTCGATGTCGACGCCGACAGCTTCCATCAACCGTGAACGACGGGTACCCATCGCGGGCTTGGCGATGCCCTCGGACTCATGATCTGCGTGCACGAAGGTAGCGCCGTTCACGATCCCTTCGCCCATGCCATAAAGCAGGGGTAGCGCACCGGCCACGACACGGCCCGTGCTGTTGATCGAAGTGAGGCCGGGCTCGATGGCTTCGGCGTCACGCTTGATCTGCCACACCAACTCCGCGGCTGACTCGAGGTCGTCAGCAACGCCCTTAAGTTGCGAGCCAACGATGAAGAGGTAAACCGCTAGGCCGGCGATGAGGGCCGCAACGTCAATTGCTGTCCAGATTGCTAATGCGCTCATGACCTCACCTTGTCCAATACGCGTCCGAGAAAGAGATGGTGTTCAAGACCTTCTGCCAAGACCAACTCCACGCCGCCTGCTGTCGCAGTGATAAGGGCCGAGTCGGTCGTGTTGGCTTGAGTGGCAGCGAGAGTCGTCTTGATGGCCGCCACGCGAACCCGGATCCGATGTACGAGGATCACCAGGATGGTGAGAAGGGCGGCAACGGCGACCACCACGACAATTCCGAGGATGTTGGCGATCTGCCAGAGGGTTTCTACTTGGGAATCCACGTCAGCCTCCCAGCCTTGTACGGCCACGCTTGAGTCCGCCAATAATGGCGAGCGCGGATTCGATTGTTTCGTTAAGACCCTTCAGACCAGCGGTGTTTACCTCTGCCTGCTCTAGGGACTTCAGGATGCGACCTGCTTGGGTGCCGATACGGGCCGCCAGAAACAGGATGGGGACCACAAGTGCCACCACTACGAGTACCACTACGAGGCCAATGATGTAACCAATCAGCCAGCCTTCATGTCCAGTGAAGTCCATATGCTCTCCTAGATCGATTCCGCGAAGCTGCGCACTGGCGCCAGGCTCTGATTGACCGAACTCACGACCGGCACCACGGTCGCCGTCTTGTCGACGATGACTTGGACTCCACCATCAAGTGCGTCCAAAGTTGTCGCGACTGCCTTCAGGTGCAAAATAACGCGGAAGAGCCCGAGGGCTGCAGCCGCGATGATCAATGCGCCGACCACAAGGGTGATGATTGCTTCAGCAGGCATGGCAGGTCTCCTAGCCCAGTAGTTTCGAGACGGGACCGGCGTAGCGCACCGCTCCATTGGCAACTTCTTTGATGACATCGTCCGTGGTTTCTAGCAACTCGGGAGTGTTGTTGAGTTGGCCGATCAGGGCGACTCCCCCACCCAAGGCGTCATCTGCCGCACCACGGATACGCTCAAGCGCTCCGAGCAGCCGGTTGAGCAACGCCACCAATACCGGCACCACGATGATGATGAGAACTATGTTCCCTATCGTCCACAGAACCATTGACTACCTCCGAGACTAACGGCTGGATGCCGGCTGGTAGGGAAGAAAGAATCGAGCGACTACTCGTTTCGCTGCCCGCGAGAATGCAGTTAAGCCAATCGCAAGGCCACTGGCTGCCTTCGGACCACCGATTGCCATCGGGTCACGACCGGCTGCGATCGCCGCCATACGAAGTTTCATCGACTCGGCAGTCTGGTTGACCAGCACCCCGGTGACGTC
>JBIHZU010000076.1:0-7217 GCA_044240285.1 Candidatus Nanopelagicales bacterium
GCAGTCCACCCATCGCACTAAACGCACCCGGTTGGACAATCGGGAGCGGAGTCAGCCCAGAGTCGAATTGGGCATAGCCAATCGCACGCTGCGCAGTCGGCACGGCAGCCGCGTCAAAACGTGAATCCAGCATGCCGAGTGGTTCAAGTAATTCAGTGCACACAAAATCGAGGTAATCAGCACCACTTACTCGCGTAATGACGCGGCCTAGGATCGCGTAGCCCGCGTTGGAGTATTCGAAGCCAGTACGTGGCATGTGCGTGAAGGACAGACCTTCAGCGACCATCGCGTCGAAATCGGCATACGGGAGACTTTCCATGCGATCGCCCCAGGGATCATCGGTGGGCAATCCGGCATTCATGGTGAGTAGATCGCGGATGGTGATAGGCGGACCATCGATCTGCTTGATCGGCAAGAACTGCGCAACTACGTCATCGAGTCGAAGCAGCCCGCGATCGCGGAGCAGCAACACCGCCGACGCAGTGAACGACTTGGTCATTGAGGCGATTCGGAAGACTGTGCTCGACTCGGGCGCAGGGCCATCGCTCCAGCGCTCACCAGTCGCGTAGTCCGCGATCGTTTCGCCATCGCGCATCACACGTGCGGCCACACCGGGAATCGCCATCTCTGTGCGCAGCGCTGCCACGCGTTCCTCAACGATGCTTCGTGCCTGAGCCGAGAGCTCAGTCATACGGGCGTGCACTCTCCGCCGTCACAACAGGGCTGGATGTAGTAACAGCGCGGACACATGTCTTTGCCACCTCTGCGCTGCATGCCCACCGTCTCGCAGGCAGGACACTGCCCCGGATCACCCATCATGGGACCCAACGCTAGGGGGTGAACTGCATCCCATGGGCCAGCGTCGTGCGTCATGATTGGTACGTGTCGTATTTAGAGGAGAACCGGGCAAGCTGGGATGACCGGGCTGAGGCGCATGCGAAGTCGGGCGGCTATCACGTCGCGGACTTCATCGCGGATCCGTCCTATCTGAGCGAGGTTGTGCAGTTCGACCGACCCAGACTTGGTGACCTCACCGGGCTAGAGGGCATTCACCTGCAATGCCACATCGGCACCGACACCATCTCGCTAGCGCGTCTTGGAGCGCGAATGACGGGCCTAGACTTTTCGGAACGTTCCCTTGAGATGGCACGTGACATTTCGACTCGTTGCGGGACATCCGTTGACTTTGTGCGCGGTGAGCTCTACGAGGCGCCCGAGGTGCTCGGTCGTCAGTACGACTTTGTGTTCACCGGTATCGGCGCACTGTGCTGGTTGCCCGACATCGCAGGCTGGGCCACTGTCGTACGGCGACTTCTCAAGCCAAGTGGGCGACTCCTACTGCGCGAGGGCCATCCGATGTTGTGGGCGCTCGACGAGGAGCGCGATGACGGCTTATTGGTGGTGCACCATCCCTATTTCGAAACTGTCGAGCCAGAGACGGAGGAAACTTCAGAGACGTACGTCGAAACCGATGCGATCCTCAACGTGGGCCGCTGGCACTCATGGAATCACGGCCTCGGCGAGGTAATGAGCGCCTTGATGGATGAAGGCTTCACAATCCGGCTGTTCGAGGAGCATCGCAGCGTGCCGTGGAACGCGCTGCCCGGCCACATGGTCGTAGGCGACGACGGAGAGTGGCGACTCACTGCTGACGCCGATCGACTGCCCCTCACCTACACGCTCCATGCCGATTTGCCTGGCTGAGTGGCAGGCGTACACTACTTGTTGAAGGTTCAACTATTGGAGGAATCATGCCTGCTGTGACCGTTGCGGACACCCTGGTGTTGCCCCGTGTGACTGCACCCGCCGAAGGCCGCGATCGTGCGGTGGTCTCGCTGACTACTGCCCCGCGCGGTTTTGAGGGCGAAGGATTCCCGGTCTACCGCGCGTTTGCGGGCGTGGACATGCGCGTGCTTGACCCCTTCATCCATATGGATCAAATGGGCGAAGTCGAATACGCGCCCGGCGAGCCGAAGGGCACGCCATGGCATCCACACCGCGGCTTCGAAACAGTCACCTACATCATCGACGGCATCTTCGAACATTCTGACTCGAATGGTGGCGGTGGTGTGATCACTAACGGTGACACGCAGTGGATGACTGCAGGCGCAGGTATTTTGCACATTGAGCAGCCACCGGAGCATCTGGTGATGAGTGGCGGGCTATTCCACGGGTTGCAGTTGTGGGTCAACCTGCCGCGGGCGTTGAAGTTTGCACAGCCGCGCTACCAAGACATCCGATCGACTCAGGTCAAGCTGCTCACCTCAACTGATGGTGGCGCTCTCATCCGACTCATCGCGGGCGATCTCGCCGGATTCAGCGGACCTGGCGTGACACACACCGACATCACCATCGTGCACGCAACGATCTACCCAGGTGCTTCGATCACGCTTCCGTGGCGTCCGGATTTCAATGCGCTCGTCTACGGACTCTCTGGTGCCGGCTCAGTCGGGTCTGGCACAAGTGCTCGACCACTCGTCAACGGTCAACTTGCGGTGCTCGGTGCTGGCGACACCATGACGATTAGCGCCAATCCCACGCAGGAGTCGCGCCTTGAAGGCTTCGACGTCTACATACTCGGTGGGCAGCCCATCCGTGAACCAGTTGTTGCACGTGGTCCATTTGTCATGAACACCATGAGCGAGGTCATGACCGCATTCGAGGACTATCAGTCAGGCAAGATGGGCAGCATTCCTGCAGTTCATGGCGAGGTTTCGGGCTCGGCAGAATAAGCGCTACTTCTTTTTCTGCGCTTCCTTCTCGGCTTTGCGTGCGGCGCGCTGTTCACGTACGCGTTCCTCGATGACGAGTGCTTCTTCGAGAGTGGGCGCACCCCCGCCAAATCGTGCGGGCAACCACCACGCGGACTTACGGTCAGCGGGCAATTGCGCGTAGCGCTCGACCGTCTGTGCGAGCAGGTCCTGAAGGGCCGTACGCAGTTGCGTGTTGAACGCATCCATGTCATCGCCGCGCTTGGGATACATCGGCTCACCGATCGTTATCGCGATCAACTTGCCACGCGACAAATCGCGGTGGTTGTAGGACAGCACGCGATGACCGCCGAAGACGATCATCGGGATCAGCGGTACGTCGGCAGTCACGGCCATTCGTACGGCGCCGTTTTTCAAGTCCTTGATGTCAAACGAACGACTCATCGTGGCCTCGGGGAAAATTCCGACAAGTTCTCCATTCTTCAGCGCCCCGACCGCGTCGCGGTAAGCCTGTAACCCCTGATCGCGATCGACGGGAATGTGGTGCATACCGCGCATGAGTGGGCCAGCGACCGGGTGCTTGAAAATGCCGTCCTTGGCCATAAAGCGCACGAGACGATGGTCGACCTTGTCAACCGGGTAGCCCGCGAGCGCAAAGTCCAGGAATGAGGTGTGGTTCATGGCGAAAATCGCCCCGCCTTCCGCGGGCACATGCTCGCCACCCACGATGTCCCACTTCAAGCCAAGTGCCCTAAAGATCGACTTGGCGGTCCAGATGACAGGGCGGTATACGGGTTCAGCCATGCCCTCACGCTATCGGCTCCCCGCCCCACAGCGACGGGGATGCACTCCACCTCACCGAATTTGAGTCTCGAACGTTGCTCAGTGAGCTGGCGCGGACCGCACGCCTCAAGAGCTCCCCCGAGACTCAGTAGAGGGTGTAGCCGCCGGACACGTTAATAGTGGCTCCCGAGATGAAACTCGCAGAATCTGAGGCAAGAAAGACTACGACAGAGGCGACCTCCTCTGGGGTCCCGAATCGTCTCAACGGAGTTGCCTCCTCCATCTGACGGCGATCGACGTCTGATAGTCCAGAACGCATCATGGCAGTGTCAATCAGTCCTGGCGCGATGGTGTTCACAGTGATACCGAATGGCCCGTATGCCTTCGCCAAGCCACGTGACATGGTGGTCACGGCGCCTTTCGTGGTTGCGTACGGGAGCCTGGTTGCCATGCCTCCTGAAAGCCACGCCCCGGACGACATCAAGATCAGCCGACCTCGAATGCCCTTGGCTTTCATCGCTTCTGCTGCCGAGCGAGCTAGGAAGAAGGTTGTGTTTACATTCACGTCCATATGGGCTTGCCACTGTTCTTCAGTAATCTCCGGCAGCTCAAGTACTTGCAGCATTGCCGACATGTGTACTAACGCATCCAGTCGCCCATACTTAGCCAAGGCTTGGTCAATAACGGCTTTCGCCGCATCAGAGTTCTCGAGTTCAATGGGTAAAAGCAAAATCCGTTCTGCAGGAGCAACATCGATGAGCGAGTCGAGCGCTTCTCGATCACGGTCCACGCACACTACGAAGGCTCCAGCGTCTACCAGTAGGGCTAAGGTCGCCCGACCAATACCGCCAGCTGCACCAGTCATGACAACAACGCGATCAGTCAGATCGAGATTCACTTTGTGCCCTTCAACGCGCTGGGATAGTTGTTATGTCGATGGTCGTCTGGGTAGAAACTCGCCAGTGCGATACCGAGTTTTGTTGTACCGCTGCAATATCCACGCTCATTCCTACTCCTGCTATGTCAGGGGCTGGCCACAGGCCGCCCTCATAAGACACCGGATCAGCGAGCAGGCTCCACATCGGATCAGCACCAACATAATCAGGAATCACCTCAATAAAGGGAATCTGTGTACTCAAAGCCGCGAGGTGGACGTGCAAGTGGGGCCACACGTGGGGAAGGATCTCGACGGGTCGAAGCGCGGCCTCCTTGAGCACCTGCAAAGCGCTAGAAACACCGCCGCAGGTGGTGGCATCAAGGCGAATTTTGCGTACGCCGGCTTCGAGTAAGTCCTGGAATCCGCCAAGATTCGGGAGGTCCTCTCCTGACGCCACTGGAGTCACGGAGCTGACTTGGAATGCACCAACTTCACGCCATTGAGAGCTCGCATACGGGTCCTCGATAAAGGCGACACCTGCAGCATTGAGCCATGCACAGTAGTCCGCTGATTCTTCTCTCGACTGAAACATGCCATGCAAATCAACCGCAATCGTGCACCAATCCGGAAGCGATTCGCGTGCTAACTTTACCAGTCGCTCATCGAAATCACGATCATGACCTGGCAGCATGAACTTCACGACGCTAAAGCCGCTATCGGCGAATCTGACGGCCTCGTCGATCACGGCTGCTACGCCTCGGTCATCAATGAAGTACCCCGCTACCGCCATCAGCGGTACGCTCTCGGGCTCACCGCCCAGCATCGATACAAGGGTCTGATCCCGTGCCTTTCCGACAAGGTCCCATAAACAAATGTCGAAAAGGGAGATTCCACGTACAAACGAAGCCCAGCCTGGCGCGAATTGACGCGACCACACCGCAGTAAGCGCGTGTGGTCCGTCGAGTTTGGTTGGCAAGTTCGTGGCCAAAACTTGGGCGCTCTCCAGCAGAGGCGTCCCCCGTGTATACCCAATCGCCCAGCCCTCGTGCCCCGAATCGCTCTCTAACCGAAGGACGACATAGTCCCGGGTGTCATAGGAAATCGGGCCCAACTTCACCGGCCATGTTAACGGGAGCTTACACAGCCATGCTTCTGCGCTCGTGATTCGCAAGTCACCCATGCGCAGAACTCTCCATACTCGAATTCCGACGCAGTGGATCGCTGGGATGTTCCGTCAAGTCATGGATCTCGATCGCCATATATGGGAAGAGCGGAAGGCTTTCTAGAAGTCCAACCAACGCAGCCCGACTATCACTTCGCCAGAGTCCCCAATTGCCCCATGCACTATCAGAGCGCCATAATCGCACGATGTTGCCAGCCGCAGCCAGCGCCTGAGCCCTGCTTGCCTCCTGCGCCCGGAGTCGCGCCAACTCATCAGGATTGACACCTGATGGAACCGTCAACTCGATCCGAACGATGAACTCCACAGTCACCTGCCAATTGTTGCTTGACCAACCAGCTTTCGGGCCGCATCGGTGATACTTGCCACTCCAGGGATTACCGCGGCCTGTAGGGATGGGGCTGCCGGGATACGCGTGTCCTGAGTTCCTAGGCGAATAATTGGTACAACCAGATCCGCGAAATGTCGCTCGCTTATTCGAGCAGCGATTTCCCCACCAAAGCCCCCAGTGACATTGGCTTCGTGCACAATCATCACTCGGCCACCAGCATCTGTGACAATCTGACCGATCGCTTCGTCATCAATGGGATTGACCCAGCGCAGATCAAGAACCGAGACGTTGATCCCCTCGCTACGAAGGATTTCAGCCGACTCAAGGACTGTGTGCAGCATCGAACCCCAGGTGATCAACGCAATGTCCGAGCCATCCCCGTAGCGTCGCGCGCCGAACGTGGGCTCGATGGGGCCACCTACAACGACATCTCCCGTCAACTGATACAGGGAGCGAAACTCAATGAGCACGGTGGGATCTGGATCCTCGATTGCGGCCAGAGTCATCTGGTAAGCATCCTGGGGCGTGGCCGGAAGACCCACCTTAATGCCCGGGATATGAGCTAAAACGGCTTCGATGCTCTGTGCATGCTGTGCGCATGAGCCTGGTGTGACACCCTGCTGCATACGGATGGTCAACGGGGCACTCATTCGCGAACTATTTATGTAACGAACATTCGCTGCCTGATTGATAATCTGATCAAGGGCGACAAACACAAAGTCGGCCCACATGATCTCAACCACTGGTCGCAGCCCCTCCATTGCGGCCCCGACGGCTGAGCCCAAAATCGCCGCCTCAGCGATCGGAGTATCAAACACTCGATCCGAGCCGAATTCCTTCTGAAGCCCGCGCGTGACGCCAAAGATTCCGCCGGCAAAACCTACATCTTCCCCATAGACGATGACTTCCGGACGAGCGCTCAATTCCTGCTTTAGGGCCGTATTGACGGCACGTTGGTATGTCATCTCCTTTGGCTGCTCCGCTTCGCCGAAGCCAGCCAAATAATCTGTTCGGGATTCTCCGTAGACGTGATCGAGTGCAGAACTACCAGTTGGCACCGGCATTGATCGGACTAGTTCACTCAACGATTTCACTTCGGTCACGACCGATGCATCCACCTCATGCAGCAGTTGCTGATCCCCATTGCCCTCTGCAAGCATTTGCCCAGACAGTCGAATCAACGGGTCATTCTGCCGAGCGCTTTCCTTGTCCTCGGCCGAACGATAATGCTCGATGTCACGGTTGTAGTGTCCACTCAATCGAATCGTCTTACATTCCAAAAGCACAGGTCCCTCACCGCGTCGACATGCCTCGGCTGCCGCTGCAACTGCCGCC
>JBIHZU010000077.1:0-7099 GCA_044240285.1 Candidatus Nanopelagicales bacterium
AACAGCCGGCACGTGAGACGCCAAGGCGTCCGCAGCACCTCCGGGGACGGTGCTGATGACAATTGGCGCGTCAAGAACCTCGCCGAGATCAGAATCCATTGACACCTCTGTCAAGGTCGCACCGAGAGCTTCTGCCACATCGCGAAGGTCGTCAGCCGCTCCAGCACGTCGCACCACAACTGCAATGTGTGATGCACCGAGTCGCACAAGCGCAGCAAGCGCTGAGCGTGCCGTTGCGCCGCCGCCGATGATGGTCGCCCGATCTGCTGCCAGATCGGGGGCAACCTCTCGTAGGGCCCGGACCATGCCTGGTACATCCGTGTTATCACCGATAAGTCCGCTCGGGGAAAAGATAACGGTGTTGGCTGCGCGCACGATGGCTGCGGTGTGAGATACCTGCGACAGATGAGGTAAGACCACGGTCTTCAGCGGCATCGTTAACGACAGCCCCACCCACTCCGTCCCGCACGAGGCAAGGAACTCCGGAAGCGCATCCTGCGCGACATCGACGGCGTCATAGGACCAGTCCAGACCAAGTGCTGCGTATGCAGCGCGATGCAATAACGGAGACTTACTATGCGCAATGGGTGATCCGAGTACAGCAGCACGCATCATTGACTCGCCTGCGCTTCTAATTGCGCCGCGTAACGGCGCTTAAACTCCTTCTTAAACGACAAGAATTCGTCATAGTCGGCGGTGAACTTTGTGCGCCCAGTAGCCGGATCCACTGTGACGAAGTACAGCCAATCGCCCGCCTCGGGCGAAAGGGCAGCCTCCAAGGCTGCTTCACCCGGAGAGTTAATCGGAGCGGGTGGAAGACCATCTGTGATGAAGGTGTTGTAGGGCGAATCCACCGCAAGCATGTCCTTCGTGATCAGCAATGTTGAGATCCCAAGAGCGTAGTTAACCGTGGAGTCGAACTGGAGCGGCATGCCAGTCTCTAGGCGGTTATAAGCGACACGAGCAACCTTCCCCATATCCTGCGGGCGAGCTTCTGCCTGCACAAGAGACGCCACGATGAGCACTTCCCAAGGCGTGTAGCCGAGACGCTTGGCTCGACGAGTGAGATCCACCTGATCGGCTGCTTGGTTGAACCTGTCGACCATCCTCGATACAAGTTCAGTAGCCGTCATACCCGGAATCAGGTCATAACTAGCCGGGAAAAGCAGGCCCTCAATCCGTCCGTGAGCCCAACGAGGTAACGGAATTTCTCTCGGATCGGCCAGTACCGACTCCATATCGGCGGCAGAGATACTCGCCTCAGTGGCCGCCAGCGATACGACGGCATCGGGTCGCACACCTTCGGCAACAACCATTCGACCAGAACGCGACTTGGGATCCAACATGAGGTCCAAAGCTGCAGACGGACTCATCCCGCTGCGCAGCGTGTATACGCCAGGCTGAATACCAGCCGATCGAGGATCGAGTTCGGCAACGTTGATAAAGCCTTCTGGGGCGTCGACTACTCCGGCATCGGACAAGGTCTGCGCAACGGTGCTCAGCGTGTCTCCTTCTGCCACCACGACAGTGACCGTCCCAGAACCCCCACCTGTGAAGGCGGGTTCTGGCGCGAGTGATCGAACAAACACCACGGAGAAGACGACTGCTAGCACGAGGCCGATCACCACGAGAACTACCACAATGCGTCGTGTCCAGGAACTGCGATTTGGCGACGGCGGGAGCTCCGCTGAGGTCAGTAGGGGAAGTACCTGACTCACTCGGTGCCTCCCTCCTCGACTGCACGGCCCGGTGGCCGGCCGCTCGAACGTTCGCTCTCTAGAGCATGGTGCAGGATGACGACGGCTGAAGCCTGATCCACCACGCTGCGACCTCTACGGGAATTGACTCCACTCGCCCGCAAGGACCTAGTCGCCTCGACGGTCGACATCCGCTCGTCCACCAGTCGCACGGGGACGTTCACTCGAGCAGCAAGGACCATCGCAAAGTCACGGGCCTTGGCCGCTGCGAGTCCCTCAGCTCCCGATAGAGAGAGGGGCAACCCCACGACTATCTCGATGGCTCCCTCTTCGGCGGCTATCACGGCTAGGTCGTCGACTGCTGATTCGCCAGCGGCCACGGTCGATAGGGGTGTTGCGAGCAACCCTTCCGGATCGCAACGTGCGACACCGATTCGGACGCTGCCTACGTCAACGCCGAGGCGTACCCCTCTGCGCATTCGTGCCCCTAGGCGCCGGCAGCCTTGCCGGCCACCAACGCACGAACTGCCTCGAAACTTCCGTCGATACCTTCTACGCGAGTTCCGCCACCTTGAGCCATGTCGTCCTTACCGCCGCCTCGACCCTCCACGGCAGGAAGCATTGCTTGCAGCAAAGTCGATGCCGTTAAGCCCAGTGAAAGTGCATGCGGATTAATGCCCACGATCAGGGCTACGCGTCCCTCCGCCACCGCGGCACCCACCATGATCACACCCATGTCCGGTCGAGCATTGCCGCGTGCCTTGACGAGAAGATCGCGCAAATCATTGGGAGACGTGCCCTCTGGCGCAGTGAACGTCCAAAGTCGAAACGGCCCGAAGTCTTGCCCGAGCCCTAACGTGCCCTCGACATTGGCCGCAAGCGTTGCACTGCGCACCTTGGACAACTCACGCTCTGACTCCTTGAGCTTGGTCATCATCGATTCAATTCGCTCTGGCAAGGCATCTGCTGGAACCTTGACCAACTCCGCGAGTCGTCCGACGATGAGGTGCTCGCGGGCCAGATGTCGATAGGCATCAACACCGACTATGGCTTCAACACGCCGGACACCAGCACCGATGGATCCCTCGGAAAGGAAGGACACCACACCGATTTGCCCCGAGCGCTGGGCATGAGTACCGCCACATAATTCGTGCGCCCAATCCCCTACGGATACAACGCGGACGTCGGAGCCATATTTTTCGCCAAAGAGGGCCATCGCCCCCATCTTCCGGGCGCCGTCGATATCCATGATCTGTGCGGTTACCGCCAGATCAGCAGAGAGCACATCATTAACTCGGGCCTCAACATCGCGCAGAACCGACGCAGGAATAGCTCCTGCACTAGGGAAATCAAAACGCAACCTACCGGGAGCATTCTCCGAACCCATCTGCGTAGCTGTGTCGCCCAGTGCTTCACGGAAAGCACGATGAATCAGGTGCGTGGCGGTGTGTGCGCGAGAGATCGCTCGCCGTCGCTCCACATCAACGAGGGCTTGTACTTCGACACCAGCCACAACTTCGCCGGAAGACACCGAGCCGCGGTGTACGAACAATCCAGGAACTGGTGACTGTACGTCATAGATCTCTATGACTGCGCCATCACTCGTGACAATTCGCCCGTGATCGCCAAGCTGTCCACCAGCTTCGGCATAGAACGGACTTCTGTTGAGAATGACCTCTACGTGCTCGCCTTCTCGGCCGGACGAGACGACGACACCATCGCGAAGCACTCCAATGACGACCGCATCGCTCGCCACCTCGTCATAGCCGGTGAAAGATGTTGTGCCGCCCGACTCCAAAACCTCCCGGTAGGCGGTTACGGCTGTCAGACCCGATTTGCGCGCGCGAGCATCCGCCTTTGCCCGCTCGCGCTGCTCGGTCATCAGACGGCGGAATCCCTCTTCGTCTACGGAGACGCCGTATTCACCGGCCATCTCCAAAGTGAGGTCAATCGGGAAGCCGTAGGTGTCATGCATCGCGAACGCACGATCGCCTGCGATAACACCCGTGCCGTTGCTGCGCACCTCGAGAGCGGCCACATCGAACAACTGCATACCGGTGCGCAAAGTTTGGAGAAAGGTCGCCTCCTCCGCCTCAGAGATGGAGATGATGCGATTGACTTCGTCGTTCAGTTCGGGGTACTGCGGGGCCATCGACGTGATCGACGCCTTCATTAATTCCACGATCGTCGGGTCATGAGCGCCAAGAATGCGCATCGTACGGATCACTCGGCGCATCAGGCGGCGCAGAACATAGCCACGTCCCTCGTTGCCAGGGAGCACTCCATCGCCGATCAAAAATGCGCAGGTGCGACTGTGATCAGCTACGACGCGAAGACCCACATCACCACGCGCATCCGCACCGTACTTTGAGCCTGAGAGCTCTGAAGCCCGATCGAGGATGCCGCGAGTCGTATCGATCTCATAGATATTGTCGACTCCCTGCAGGAGCGCAGCCATCCGCTCAAGACCCATGCCCGTGTCAATATTGCGCGCAGGTAGGGGCTTAAGGATGTCAAAGTCCTCTTTGGACCGAACCGCTGAAAGCTCATCTTGCATGAAGACCAGATTCCAGACCTCGAGGTAGCGATCCTCATCCGCGACAGGTCCACCTTCGCGGCCATGAGCAGGCCCGCGGTCGTAGTAGATCTCCGAGCACGGTCCACCCGGTCCGGGAACACCCATGGACCAGTAGTTGTCTTTCGGGCCTCGTCGTTGAATCCGCTCGTAAGGCAGCCCCGCCTCGCGGTGCCACATCTCAATCGCCTCGTCGTCATCGTCATAGACGGTTACCCAGAGCTTGTCTTCGGGAAACGCGTAACCACCAGCAGAGGTGGGAGCTGTCAGCAGTTCCCACGCAAACGGAATCGCCTGGGACTTGAAGTAATCACCGAAGGAGAAGTTCCCTGCCATCTGAAAAAAGGAGGCATGCCTCGTGGTTTTGCCCACTTCTTCAATGTCGAGGGTGCGTACGCACTTCTGCACACTTGTCGCTCGCGGATAGGGCGGCGGCGCTTCACCCAGGAAATATGGCTTAAACGGCACCATTCCGGCGTTGACGAAAAGCAGCGTCGGATCGTCCAGCAGGAGTGAGGCCGAAGGTATGACTTGATGCCCGCGATCGGCGAAAAATTTTAAGAATCGAGTGCGGATCTCCGCGGACTCCATTTAGGAACCCTCCTTGGGCTGCACGACGATCGTGTGCTGAGCTGCCGGACGTCCACCGGGCAATAGAGCGGTGAGCGTGCGAATCGACGAGGCGATTGAAGTTGCTCGTTCCCCCGCGGCCTGCAGGTTCTCCACGAGATCGCGCTCGCGCACCGTCTCGGCGGCACGCTGAGCTCGCCGGTAGGCGTAGATCCCTCCGGCGGCGCCAATTGCCACCCACACCAACTTGCCCATGATCAGCTCCCTTCGGGTGCGTTCTCAGACCCTAACGGGTCCCTCGAGTCCACGTCACCGCGCAGCACTCGTCGAATACGTTCATTAATGTCTCCCCAACGGGCCTCAGCGCCATGGGACGTCGGCCGGTAGTACTCACGCCGGGCCACTGCGTCGGGAGCGTAGACCTGTTCAACTATTCCGTCCGAAGAGTCATGGGGGTACTGGTAAGCCACTCCATGCCCGTGCGCTGCAGCTCCTGGATAGTGCCCATCTCGAAGATGTGGCGGAACGGTTCCGATTGAGCCCCTTCGCACATCGGCGATCGCTTCATCGATGGCCACAATCACCGCGTTGGACTTCGGTGACAAAGCTAGGTGAATAGTGGCGTGAGCCAGACTCAGTCGCGCCTCTGGAAGTCCAAGTAGGGAACATGCTTCCGCTGCAGCGACCGCAGTCTGAAGTGCAGACGGGTCCGCCATGCCAATGTCCTCACTTGCGAGGATCATTAGCCGTCTGGCGACAAAGCGCGAATCCTCGCCAGCCTCAATCATCCGCGCGAGATAGTGCAACGCTGCATTGACGTCACTCCCGCGGATGCTCTTGATGAAGGCACTGATGACGTCGTAGTGCTGGTCGCCATCACGGTCGTAACGCACCGCGACACGCTGAACTGCCTGCTCCACATCGGAGACCTCGATGATGCCCTCGACACCAGAGACGGCTTCGAGAGCAGTCAGAGCGCGGCGAGCGTCACCCGCACCAACGCGTACAAGATGGTCCATCGCGGCATCACTCACGGAGGCAGCACCAGCAAGGCCGCGCGGATCGTGTAGAGCCCGGGTGAGAACAGTGCGAAGTTCATCGTCCGAGAGTGGCTCCAACGTAAGTACGAGGCTGCGCGACAACAACGGCGCTACCACCGAGAAGGACGGATTTTCAGTCGTGGCTGCAACTAAGGTGACCCAACCGTTCTCGACAGCTGGCAACAATGCGTCCTGCTGGGTCTTATTAAAGCGATGAACTTCATCGATGAACAAGACCGTCCCGACGCCGCGTATACCAAGTTCATCGCGAGCCCGTTCAACAACTTCGCGAACGTCACGAACACCAGCGGTGACAGCAGACAACTCCACGAATCGTCGGCTAGTCGCGTGCGACAAAAGACTTGCGAGGGTGGTTTTCCCTGTACCCGGCGGGCCCCACAAAATCACGGACACGTGTCCGGCCCCGTCTATCAGACGCCGCAACGGCCCACCCTCGCCGAGGAGGTGCCCTTGCCCGACCACCTCATCGATCGTGCGGGGGCGAACGCGCACGGCTAATGGAGCCCCGGGTCGATCCGGAGCGGAACCCTCATCGAACAACGTGTCGGCCACGTCAGGCCTTGGGCTCAGCCTTCGCGGCGTCAATGCCTGCTTCGCGGCGCTGTTGCGGGGTGATGGGCGTTGGCGCACCAGTCAGTGGGTCGGCTCCCCCACCTGTCTTGGGGAACGCAATCACATCGCGGATAGACGAAGCTCCGGCAAGGAGCATGCACAGCCGATCGAGCCCGAAGGCAATGCCTCCGTGCGGCGGCGGTCCATAGTTGAACGCCTCAAGAAGGAAGCCAAACTTTGACTCGGCTTCAGCGTCGCTCATGCCCAGCAGATTAAACACGCGCTTTTGCACGTCGCGTTGGTGAATACGCACCGAGCCACCCCCGATTTCATTGCCGTTGCAGACAATGTCGTAGGCCCACGCAAGGGCCCGGTCGGGTGCGTCCTCGAAGTTGTTGATCCATTCGTTATTGGGGGAGGTGAAGGGGTGATGCACCGCAGTCCAGCCCGAGGTTCCATCTGCTTCTTCGGTTGGCTCGAACATCGGAGCGTCCACAATCCATAGGAAGGACCACTGCGACTCGTCAATGAGCTCGAGCTTGCGCGCAATCTCACCACGTGCTGCACCAAGAAGCGCCTGACCTTCGCGAATAGTCCCTGCCGCAAAGAACACACAGTCGCCGGGCTTGGCGCCCGCCGCAGCG
>JBIHZU010000078.1:0-7061 GCA_044240285.1 Candidatus Nanopelagicales bacterium
ATGGTGACTAGTGCTGGACGAGTCGTGCGGGTGTCCACACTGGAGCTCCCTGCTCTGCCGACGTCCGCTACGGGCACCACGCTTGCTGGTGGCGTACCTCTAGGGGCACTCGTGGACCTTGACTCTGGCGAACAGGTGCTCTGTCTTGCACCGGATGCTGCGGGCGGGCTGGCCCTAGGCACCCAGCGCGGCATCGTCAAGCGAGTGACCCCGGAGGAGCCACTCTCGAAAGATTCATGGGACGTCATCCGACTCGACGACGGCGATCGTGTCGTGGGAGCTGTCGCTCTAGAGACCGATGAAGCCGAACTCGTGTTCGTGACGTCCGATGCACAGTTGCTTCGTTTCTCGGCTGCCGCGGTGCGCCCACAGGGACGCAGCGCAGGGGGCATGGCCGGAATCCGACTCAGTGATGGCGCTCGCGTGATCTTCTTCGCCACGATCGCAACCGATGCTCCCGACCCTGTCGTAGTCACGATCGCGGGCACCAGCGCCGCGCTGCCCGGCACCGATTCAGGCGCAGCCAAGGTCACAAAGTTCAGCGAATATCCAGCTAAGGGCCGAGCCACAGCGGGAGTGCGTTGCCAGCGCTTCCTCGCCGGTGAAGATGAGTTACAGCGCGCCTGGGTAGGGCCTGGCCCCGCACGCGCCTGCTCCGCTTCAGGACAGCCCGTGGACCTCCCTAGCGATCTCAAGGGCCGTGACGCGTCTGGGACAGCTCTTGCCGCTCCCGTTGACGGCATCTTCGGCTCGTGACTGATCGCTGCTCCACCACTTCCCGCGCAGCGGGCATACCGCTTGCAGGCACGGCGCCGCAGGCTCCAGCATGGCTCGTCCTAGAGCAGCGCATTCCATGGGCGGCTCGAGTTTTAGAGTCCGAGCGCCTCGATGTGCATCTGCGCTCACTACTCGTGGATCTCCCCGCAACAGTTCTTTTTGCACGCCGGCAAGACGCTGCTGGACCAGAGCGCTATTGGTACTCCGCTGCGGACGCCACTTCCGGACTTGTCAGCGGATGCGTGAGCGAACTCGTGGATGTTCTCAGTGCCGGCAGTCCACTTGCCACTGTGGCCTCTACCCTGCCCGTTGACCCGGTGTTATTCGTGTGTGCCAACGCAAAGCGCGACGTATGCTGCGCCATCGAGTCCAAACCGCTACTAGCGCAACTCAGCGAACGCGCTGATGTGTGGCAGTGCACACACATCGGTGGACATCGTTTTGCTCCGACAGCATTGTTGCTGCCCACCGCGATGGTCTACGGACGCCTGACGGCAGAAGTAGCTGTCGCCGCGTTGGACTTTGCCAGTCGAGACGAGATCGAGACAACGCAAGCACGCGGAAGCTCGTGGCTTACTTCTCTGGAACAGATCGCCGACATACATGTGCGCCGCCGATACCAAATGATGTGCGCGCGCTCACTTGTATTCGAGGTGAGCGACGCCGATACAAGTACGCCACAGGTCACCGTGCGGCACGCAGACGGCCGGTCCTGGCAAGTATTCCTGCAACGCCGGAAGAGTGAGCCGGTGTTGGAAGCGTGCGGCCGCGACCCACTCTCCGAGACTTACTGGAGTGTCGAGTCAATCGCCGCAGTGAGTTAGCGCCCCGCCGCCAGATCGAGCAAACGCGCGCGATCATGCTCCGTCGTACGTTCGCGGCCACGGGCCACCCCCGCCGCGCGCTCTCCCGCGTCCACCAAACGCCACCCGCCCATGTGCACCACCTGGTGGCCCGCTGGCAGCAGTCCATCGATTCCTAGACGAGCAGCGCCACCCAGCATCGACGGGGCATCTGCAAGAAGTGCCTGCACTGTCTCGGCCGCATCCTTCTTGTTTGTGCCGATAATCCCTGACGGCCCTCGCTTGATCCACCCCGCGACGTACAGTCCAGCCGCTGGTGCACCACCATCGAGCACCCGGCCAGCTGCATTAGGCACGACTGCACGATCGGAGTCGAAGGGTGCATCATCAAGCCCTACTCCGCGGTATCCCACTGAGCGCACGACCAAATCGCACTCGACCGTGAATGTCTCCCCAGTGGAGACCAATCCGCCCGCCGCATCGAGGGCGGTTCGTTCGAGCACGATGCCCGACACACGGTCGGAGCCGAGGATCTCCACGGGCTTGGTGAAGAAGCAGATGTGAATACGGCGGCGCTTTCCCTCCGATGTACGAGTGCTCCACTCGCGGATCACCTCGACATTGCGCGCCGCAAGACGGTCAGATTCGACGGTCGCCGCACTGACAGGATCAAGTTCAACGTCCGCTTGCGCGACCATGACCTCCGCCTCAGACAACTCACCAAGCTCACGCAATTCCTTTGTCGTGAACGTTGCCTGAGCAGGCCCTCGTCGGCCGACAAGGTAAACATCGCTGATGTTGTCGGCAGCCAAAAGGTCAAGCACGTGCTGTGGCATGTCGGTGGCTTCGAGTTCGGCGGGTGACTTAGCAAGCACCCGAACCACATCGACAGCGACGTTGCCGACTCCGACGACCACTGCCGTGGTTGCAGAGGAGATTTCAGTCTCGATCTCCTCGCGAAGCGCATCGGGGTGCCCGCAGTACCAATTCACTAGATCAGTTGCCGCGATGCTTCCGGGTAGATCTTCACCAGGCACACCTAGACGTCTATCTCGAGCCGCTCCGTACGTCAGGACGACCGCATCGTAGGCATTCCGGAGATCGGCCAGCGAGACGTCTTCGCCGATGACGACATTGCCGACAAATCGCACCGTGTCGCGATCGAGGACCTTTTCGAGGGTGCCTCGTACGGATCGAATGCTGAAGTGGTCTGGGGCGACCCCATAGCGCACGAGCCCGAAGGGCACGGGAAGCCGATCAATGATGTCTACTGAGACCGGGATCTCCTCCTGAGAGGTCAGCGCGTCGGCTGCGTAAATGCCCGATGGGCCCGACCCCACGATGGCCACGCGCAATTCCCTTGATGCCACAGCTGCTCCTCCTTGTTTCCCCTTGCGCGAGTCTGCCACCAGATTGCTCCGACGTCTGCAGACTCGGCCTGTGGGATATCGGCCCAGATAGGGACACCCGTCCCGGCATGCGGGACCTTTGGTACGGTCTTTGAGAGGAGAGCCATGGAAACCGATCGACGCAGATCCACATCGACTTTGTCGAGCGTGCGAAACGCCGCACGGGTCCTCAAAGAATTCGGCCACGGACATCGCGAATGCGGTGTCACCGAAATCGCCCGGCAGCTCGGTATCGGCAAAAGCACCGCTCACCGGCTCCTCAACACGCTCGCGGAGGAACGTCTGCTCGAGCAAAATCCACACACGGGCGCCTACCGACTTGGGCTCGTGATCTACGAACTCGGGGCAACCGTCACGGTGCACGCTGAAATTCACGATGCCGCCGGTCCGGTGATCGAGCACGTACGTAATGCCACTCGGGAGACCGTGATTGTGTCGGTCTTGGACGGGACCGAGGTGGTGTGCATTGAACGTCGAGAGAGCCCCCAAGCCTTGCGTCTTGTTGGCCGGGTCGGCGCCCGAGACGATGCGCATCTCACAAGTAGTGGGAAGGTGCTCCTCGCCTTTTCCAGTGCCCACGAGATTGATCAGTTTCTCGCCGCCGGACCCCTCCGTCGGGCCACTCCGCACACCATCACCGACGCCGCGACTCTTCGCTCCCAGTTCGACCACATTCGCCTTCGCGGTTGGGCCGAGACGATTAACGAAGCAGAGGTCGGAGTTGCTGCCGTAGCCACCCCCATCCGCAACCGATCCGGCGACGTGGTCGCGGCTGTCAGCGTCCTGGGCCCCGTGCAGCGACTCACTCCAGCGGCACTTCGGCGGCTTGTACGACCCACCATCGAGGCGGGCATTGCGATCAGTAGGCGGCTGGGATACCGAGAAGTCAACGCGTTACCCGAACGTTCATCAACGAAGCACTGACTCCTCCGTGCTGGTGGATCTACGCCCGATAGAATCTGCTTCATGAGTGAGCATTCGAGCAACAACAGCGCCTTCGCCGATATTTGGGAGGGCAACGAGCACTTCGTGCGTGACTTCAGTTACGCAGGCCTCACCGGGTCCGCTGCCAAAGGCCTCGCCATCGTGACGTGCATGGATTCACGTATCGCTCCATTAGGTGTCGTGGGCATGAATCCGGGCGATGTCAAGATTCTGAGAAATGCTGGGGCGCGCGTCACCGACGACGTTCTACGCACCCTTGTCCTCGCTACCTATTTACTCAACGTCAATCGCGTTCTCGTCATGCCACACACCGAATGTCGGATGGCGGGGGCCACTGAGGATCAGATTCACGAGCACATCGATTCCGAATACGGAGTCGACACCCGCAGCCTCGAATTTCGCACGGTTCTCGATCAGCGTGAAGCTCTACGCAGAGACCTCGATCGGATTAAGAGCTACCCCTATCTAGCCAAGGGGCTCAACGTCTGTGGGGCGATCTACGACGTGCGAACCGGACTGCTCACACCGTTTGAGGACTGATCGTGCTCAGTGAACGTACGCTAACGTCAACGACATGGTGAATCCTCGCGCCGTTCAAGATGCGTTCCTAACCTTCGAATCTGACGCGACTCTTCTCACGATAGTTCGACATGGCCAGCAAGACGTCCCCACATGGGGCAAGTTCGACCCCAGTGACTGGTCTGATCCACCGTTATCCGCGCTCGGGCTACAACAGGCCGAGGCGCTTGGGGAAGCATTCGCCAATATCGAGTTCGACTGCTTGGTGAGTAGTTCGATGATCCGTGCGCGGCAAACGGCTGATGCCATCGCGAAGCACCACGACATTGAAGCCATTCCGCGCATCGAGGAACTTAACGAGGTCGGAGCTCATCGATCTCATACGGCTGGTGCAGAACCTGCGACCCGTGAAGACCCAGACGTCTGGGCCGCAAGAATCGAAAGATTCATCGCCCATCCCCGCTGGCACGACATTCCCGGTGGCGAAACGGGGCCAGAGTTACGCGAGCGAATTGTGCCCGTGTTCGAGGATCTCCTGGAGAAACATGCCGGTGGTCACGTGGTCGTGGTCTGCCATGGCGGAGTCATGAACGCCTACCTCGCCCATATTCTCGATTGGGACGGCGACATGCTCTTTCTCCCCGCCCATACTTCCTACTCCACGGTCCGGGCCAAGGGATCAAAGCGCGTCATTCAAAGCATTAATGAGCGCTGCCACCTCAATGCCGAGGGCCTCGTTTCTTTCTAGTGGTTCGAGCCCGGCTAGAGTTCAGTCGACACCGAACGGAGAGCTCGTGGCCAACTACATCCTGACGCTGAAGTGCGCCGATGGTCCCGGCATTATTCATGCCATCACCACCGGACTGCTGGATGTGTCGGCCAATATCCTCGAGCAGGAGCAGGTTTCCGACACAGATTCCGGACTGTTCTTCCTTCGGACGAGATTCGAGACTTCCGAAGAACTGGAGACAGTTTTAGCTTCAGCCGCTGCGCACACACATCACCTCGATGCCTCACTACGAATTCGTGCCGAGAGTGACGTTCCGCGAGTCCTCATCATGGTGTCGCAATATGATCACTGCCTCGTCGACCTGCTGTATCGCTGGCGCATCCATGAACTCCCCGTCGACATCGTCGGCGTCGTCTCCAATCACGAGACGTGTCGTGAAATCACGGAGAGTCATGGGTTGCCCTTTGACTACTTGCCATTAACGCCCGAGACAAAATCCGTCCAAGAAGCACGACTTTTAGAGATTGTTGAACAGCGCGGAGTTGGCCTCGTCGTCCTGGCTCGTTACATGCAGATCCTCAGCGATGATTTCTGTCGTGGGATGGCAGGGCGCGTCATCAACATCCACCACTCGCTCCTGCCCGGCTTCAAGGGCGCAAAGCCCTACCACCAGGCGTATGCGCGCGGCGTCAAGCTCATAGG
This sequence comes from Candidatus Nanopelagicales bacterium, assembly GCA_044240285.1. Taxonomy (GTDB): domain Bacteria; phylum Actinomycetota; class Actinomycetes; order S36-B12; family S36-B12; genus CAINMH01. The sequence continues at coordinate 5,886 of JBIHZU010000078.1, forward strand.
AGCAACCGCTCACTTCGTCACCGGTGACCTCGATGAGGGGCCGATCATCGAGCAGCAGGTGGCCCGGGTTACGCACGCCGACACCGCCGATGCTTTAGCCGAAATTGGTCGCGACGTCGAGCGGCTAGTCCTAGCCCGCGCCGTGCACCTCTTCGCCGAGGATCGAGTCTTCCTCAATAACAAGCGCACCGTCGTCTTTGGCTGAGGCACCCATGCGCATCACCACCGTGTGTCTCGGCAACATCTGTCGATCCCCCATGGCTGAAGCCGTCTTGCGTCACGAATTAGAACTAGCCGGGGTGAGCGGGGTCATCGTCGAGTCCGCTGGGACCAGCAGCTGGCACATGGGCGATGGCGCCCATCCACGCACCTTGGCGACCTTGCGCGCACACGGGCTCGATCTAGATCACCGCTCACGACAGATCACGTCCGAGTGGTTCGACAAGGACCATCCGAATCGCCCGGACCTAGTTCTGGCGATGGACGTTGACAACCTGGAGATGCTGCACATCATCGCACCGACCGAGACACACGAGAGCATTCGGCTGATTCGGTCATACGATCCAGCGAACGCGGGCCTGTCGATCTACCTTCCCGCAATGTCCGTGCCCGATCCTTACTACGGAGACGAGAGTGACTATGCGGCTGTCTTCGAAATGCTACGAGTGCCCTGTCGAGAAATTGTTGCGGGCCTTTGAGGCTTTGGTCTACGCGCCAGAAGCGAGAATTCGCTCGCGGAGATCTCGCACGACGCCCTCGAGTGGGAGGGTAAGAATCAACGGAGCGTGACGCTCTTGGAGAACCCTGAGCATCTGCTGGTAGTACCACAGCGTGCCGTCCGCCTTGCCATTGAAGCGTTCGAGGGTGTCCACTCCGTGAATCTGCACGTCCGTTAGAATGGCGCGGGCATTATGCAATTTGTCTGCAGCCGTCACGATAAGGACTGCCGAGTCTGCCGTTCTTAGGTGTCCGATGTGAACCTCTTTGCGAGGCTTCCATTGACGCTTCTCGTCGGCATTGACAATCAGCGAGTCGCTACAGGCCCGAACAATGCGAGCAACTTCGAAACCAAACTTTTCGTTGATGATGTCGAGCATGGGCTCTCCTCCGCAATCTTCGGCCGCGTCGTGCAGCAGCCCGGCAATTGCCTGATCTTCGGTACCCTCGGCCTCAAGG
>JBIHZU010000079.1:0-6988 GCA_044240285.1 Candidatus Nanopelagicales bacterium
GCCGTGCAGGAGTCCGAGAATCTGCACATTGCCTGCTACGGGCATCCGCCCCTTTACGAGGTCAGGTTCGCCATGCGTGATCTCGATGCCCATGCGTTCATCAAGGGTGCCACTGGACATTCCCTTGAAGGTCTCAAGAATCTCTGCATAATTCGGCGCCTGGTCACTCACATGGTCAGACTAGTCCGAGGCCGCGCAAGCGTCACCGTAGGATCGCGTCATGTCTTCGGAAAAGCGCCTTTTACTGTTGGATGGCCATTCGCTGGCCTACCGGGCATTTTTCGCTCTTCCCGTGGACAACTTCAGTACTTCGACGGGCCAACCGACCAATGCGGTCTATGGATTCACCTCGATGTTGATCAACACCTTGCGTGACGAAAAGCCCACTCATGTCGCAGTAGCGTTCGACGTCTCGCGCCAGACATTTCGAACCGAGATCTTTCCGGAATACAAAGCAACGCGTAGCGCCTCTCCGGTGGAATTCAAAGGCCAAGTCGATCTCTTGCGAGAGGTCCTCGCTGCGATGGGCATCACGACTCTGTCGCGGGAAGGCTACGAGGCAGACGACATCATCGCGACGCTTGCGACTCAGGCCCGGGAACAGGGCTTTGATGTCTACATCCTCACCGGTGACCGGGACACATTCCAGTTGGTCGATGACCACACGACTGTCCTCTACCCCCGAAAAGGCGTTTCCGATCTGGCGCGAATGAATCCTGCGGCGATTGAAGAGAAGTATGGGTTGACGCCGGGGCAGTACCCAGACTTCGCTGCGCTGCGCGGCGACCCCAGCGACAACCTCCCCGGCATTCCAGGCGTAGGCGAGAAGACGGCCACTAAGTGGATCCAAGAATTTGGCAGCCTCGGTGCTCTTATCGATCGGGCCGACGAGGTCAGCGGCAAGGTAGGCGAGTCATTGCGGTCCAACGTTGCGCAGGTTCTGCTCAATCGCGATCTCACGCAACTGATCAAGGACGTCCCCTTAGGTGTCGCTGTCGACACGTTCGACATCAAACCCCTCGATGAGCCACGTGTGCGCGAGCTATTTGATTCACTCGAGTTCAAGACTTTGCGAGACAGGCTTTTTGCATCGCAGCCCACACCTATCCGCGAAGTGGAAGCCGCACCGATCGACTGCGTCGTCCTCAGCGGCGCCACGGATGCGCGCGCGTGGCTCGCCCAACACACCTCTGGGCTCACCGCTATTGCATTCGAGGGATCGTGGGGCCGAGGAACCGGTTCGATCACGGCGATAGGGTTGTCCTCGTCCGACGGCGCACTGGCAGCTATTGACCTCAGTGCTGCTGACAAGGGTTCGTGGTCGGCATTGAGCGAATGGCTAAGCGACGACCAAGCCCTTAAGTGTGTGCATGATGCCAAAGGTCCCATGCTCGCGCTGCGTGCTAGGGGCGTACTACTTCGCGGGCTTGATCTTGACACGGCACTGGCCGCCTACCTGGTAGCTCCCGGTCAGCGGACAGATCTCGAAGACGTGGCTCAACGGCTGCTGGGTCGTACCCTCGGGACTGCTTCGCCTAGTGGCCAGCTTGAACTCGGTATCGGCGGAATGGACAGCGCTGTAGTCGGCTCCCGGGCACAAGCCACAGCAGAGCTTGCGGTGTTGCTGCGTGAACGTGTCGATCAGGGTGGCGGATCGTCGCTACTTAACGATGTAGAACTTCCGCTTGTGACGGTGCTTGCGGCCATGGAGGTGCGAGGCATCGCCGTCAATTGCACGGCATTGGAGTCACTTGCCAAGGAGTTCGCCGAAAAGGCGGCTGATGCCCAACGCGACGCTCGCGGGATTGCCGGCAAAGACTTTAATCTGGGATCCCCGAAGCAGTTGCAAGAGATTTTGTTTGTCGAACTCGGTCTGCCCAAGACCAAAAAGATCAAGACCGGGTTCACTACTGACGCTGAAGCTCTGACCGGACTGCTCGAGCGCACTGGCCATCCACTCCTCGAGGCGATTTTGCGCTGGCGTGACTGGACGCGCATGGCTCAGACAGTTGATGGTCTTCTGCCACTTGCGGACTCGAATAATCGAATTCACACGACCTTCAACCAGATGGTCGCTGCCACGGGTCGACTTTCGTCCACTGATCCCAATTTGCAGAACATTCCAATTCGTACGGAAACCGGTCGCCGTATTCGCGACTGTTTCGTAGTGGGTGATGGTTACGAAACGTTGCTGACAGCTGACTACAGTCAAATCGAATTGCGCATTATGGCCCACATGTCGCAGGATGCTGGCCTCATTGCAGCGTTTGACGAAGGTGAAGATCTACACACCACCATGGCGAGTCGTGTTTTTGGTGTCACGGCCGATGCCGTCGACGCCGAGATGCGGCGTCGGATTAAGGCAATGTCCTATGGGCTTGCCTATGGCTTGTCGGCATATGGACTTGCGCAGCAACTGGGAAGTAGTCCAGACGAGGCCCGAAGACTCATGGACGACTATTTTGGTCGTTTCGGTGGAGTGCGCGATTTCCTCGAAGCAGCCGTAGTAGAGGCGCGCAAGACGGGATACACGCAGACCATTCTTGGCCGTCGGCGTTATCTCCCCGATCTCACGAGCGACAATCGTCAACGTCGTGACATGGCCGAGCGAATGGCCCTCAATGCCCCCATCCAGGGTTCTGCAGCGGATGTCATCAAGGTTGCCATGCTGGAGGTTGAACGCGGGATTGAGACGCGTGGTCTCTCCTCGCGAATGCTGCTGCAGGTTCACGACGAACTCGTGATCGAAGTCTCATCCGGCGAACTGGACGAGGTACGAGCAGTCGTCGTCTCATGCATGGAGGGGGCGGCCAATCTTCTTGTGCCACTGAGCGTGAGCGTGGGAGTCGGAACCACGTGGGAGTCGGCCGGGCACTAGAAATGAGCGGCGAATCCAGCAATCCTCTGCGACACTTTCGCCATGACCCCGCGCAAGGTGCTTCCCGCAGCCGTAATCGCCGTTTCCGCTGTCGTATTGGCAGCGTGTAGTTCTACAGCAGCCGATCCGGTTCGCGATCAGAACAATGACGTACCTTTCACTAGCTGTGACCAGATTGCGTGTACTGGCACGATTGATGGCGCGGCATACGAAATTCTGATGCCTGAGAAATGGAACGGCACCTTGCTGCTCTATTCACATGGTTACCGTCCGGCTCAGCCGTTCCCGCCTGATTTCAGCCCCGTCGATACGTCTGCGGTTCCCGTGCCCGGATGGAACGATGGGACAAAGGACCTCGGAAACACGCTGCTATCCGAAGGCTATGCGCTGGCCGGATCCTCCTACAGTTCCAACGGCTGGGCGGTAGAGGACGGCGTTAAGGCGGGTGAGCAGCTTCATGATTTCTTCACAACAAATATTGCTACACCGAAGCGCGTGTACGTCTGGGGAGACTCGCTGGGTGGGTTGATTACGCAGACCCTCGCGGAGAAGCACGCGGATTGGATTGATGGTGTCGCACCATTGTGCGGTGTTGTCGGTGGCGCCGAGGCTAACTTTAATGTCGCTTTAGATCTTGCCTATGCCTTTAAGATGCTGATCGACCCACAACTTAAGTTGACCAACTACGCCAGTTACGAAGAGGCGGTTGTCGAGTGGACTCGTGCTGCATCGACTGTGGTGGAGGATGCAAAAACGGGTGACACGGCACTGATCGCCAAAATCCTCGCGGTAGGCCATGTGGCGGACGGGCCCACCCAAACGCGGACCTTTGATGGCTCCACTATCGAAAGCATTGTCAAGGCGACTGTTGAGTCGCTACTCACGGCCATTGCTTACGGAACTGTTGGTCGCCAAGAAGCTGAATCGCGTTACGGTGGGAATTTCTCTGGTAACGAAGGAGTCGACTACGCCGCCCGCTTCAACGATGCTGAAAAGTCACTGCTGAACACGGTCGGTGGTGACGGCACCGCCGATGCGATTATTGCCGCGCTTCAGAATGGTGCACGGGTTTCACCGGACCCCGCGGCGCAAAAGAATATCGTCGAGCGTGGGGGCAACCCAACAGGTGAGGTCCAAGACCCCACGATAACGATGCATACGAAGTCTGATTCGCTCGTCATCGTTCAAAACGAGTCACTCTTCGGCGAGCGTTACAACGCTGCTGTCGCGGCAAACAAAGTTTCTGGCGGTTTGGTGCAGCTGTTTACGGTCGCCCCCTCGACCTATCCAGAGAGCCCTGGGGCTCCGTATGGTGCCGGACATTGCAACTTCACCAATCAGTCCCGGATTGCGGTGATTGACCTGCTCAATAGTTGGGTGCGTAATGGCGTCTATCCCGGCCAAGTAGCTATCCGTCTCGCAATGGGAACCGAGAGTGGCTATAACGCGCTCTATCGTCCATCGGCGTGGCCGGCTCAATAGGCACGGACGGAACGGGCCTCGCGGACGAGTACCACGAGGCCGCTCAGACAAAGGACTGCTCCCGCGATACAGGCGCAGATCACTAGCGCGGTCACGTTGCGAGCCCAGAAGAGGGCGACTGTGCTTAATAGTCCAGCGGACAGCCACACCGCGATCACTGCGCGACGGTCTTCTTGGGCGATGCGACTTAGAAGCACAGCTTGGCCAACCGCATACAAAGCCCCGGCCGCCGCGAACAGCCACAGAATTGGTGCGAGCGCCACATAGTCCGCTCCGCCAACAATGCCAACAATCCAGGGCGCACACAAGGCAGTGCACGTCACGGTGACGACGCCAATCGCCGCCACGGTCAGGACCGCATATTTCGTGGCTCGGCTCCGTCGGTGATCTGCCATGCGCGGGAAAGCGACAACCCCTACGAATTGAGGTAGCCAAAAGGCAATTTTCGCAACGATGGAGCCCACGGCATAAAGACCCGCTTGTTCTGGGCTAAGAATCACCCTTGCCAGGATTATGTCGATGTTGGTCAGCACAAATAGCGCGCCCAAGGCATGTGTCGCGTGCAAGCTCTCCTTGACAAAGCCTGGGAGGGCCAGTGCCGGTCGTGCGACAACAGGCCGCAGTACGGCGAGACCGACGATCAGGGTTGCCGTCGATCCGAGAGTCACACCCACCATCGCACCGAGCAGAGTTCCCGAGATTATCGCCCCCACGATGCCGCCTGCCGCCTTCCCCAGACCGACGAGGGCGTACATAGTCGCAAGCCGAGCGAAGTCTTCGCCCCCCTGGGTGATGGCATATTGGGCGCCAGCGATGGTCACAGGTATCAACGCGAGAGCCGTGAGCGCAAGCGGAAGCCAACCATCGATGTGGAGGAGCCACTGCAACAGTGGGCTGACCGCGAGTGTGGTGCCACTAACGATCAGTGCTGACCACAGGGTGATGCGAAGGATCGTTACTGCTCGTCCTCGCCGTTGTGTGATGGACGACAACACGAGACGGCGAGCCCCTACTGCCTGGAATCCACCGCCCACGACTGACCCAATGACGAGGATGCTCAGTAGCGATGCGAAGGCACCGAAGCCATCGGGGCCCAGAAATCTCGCACCCACAACGTTGAGCGCGTAGCCAAGAGTCTGAGCAATGGCAAGACCTAGGGCCACAACGAGCGCGCTAAAAGCGACGCCACGAGCAGATCCGGTCACCGTGATAGCCCTTCCATTGAGTCCCTGACACCATAGACCGATGTACCGGCGCTGGCTGCTTATCGCCTACGCCTTCGCGTTGAGTGTTCTCGTGCTAGGTCCTGCGCTGCTTCCGGGTTATGCATTGACCTACGACATGGTCTTTACCCCGCGTGAAACGCTGCTCCCATGGACCGTGGGTGCCGGGTCTTCACTGCCGAGATCTGTTCCGCAAGATGCGGTTGTCGCGGTACTCAACACAATTGCTCCTGGATGGGTCCTGCAGAAGATCGCTCTCTTGGCTGCACTCGTGCTAGCTGGGCTTGGTGCTGCTCGGTGTGTCCGCGGACCAGGTGCTTGGGTCGCAGTCACGTTGGCCATCTGGAACCCATTTGTTGCAGAACGGCTCGTACAAGGTCACTGGAGCTTATTGATCGCTTACGCGTGCGTCCCGTGGATAGTGTGCGCAGCGTCTGCACGTCGGTGGTCGGTTGTGGTGTTGTGGTGTGCGCTAGCGGCGTTGACACCGAGTGGGGGACTCCTCGCTGCGGTGATAGCCATACCCGCGGTTGTGTTTTTGCCGGGGCGAGTGATCCTAAAAGTCGCCTGGTCTCTCGCAATATTCGCAACAAATCTGCCATGGCTCATTCCTGCGGCTTTGCATTTTGGGTATTCATCCCAAGCCACGGATGTATTTGGGTTACGGGCGGAAGGACCATGGGGCTCAGTCCTGACTGCGGTCGGAATGGGCGGGATGTGGAACGGCGACGCAGTTCTCCCGTCCCGATCTTTATGGCTCGCGCCTGTTGTGGGCGTTGCAATATTTCTGCTTGCGACACTCGGCTGGTCGGCTTTTTATCGGCGCTTTGGGAGAGCTGCTGCTATTTGGCTCGTAGTAAGTGCGATCGGGTTGTGCCTAGCGTTGCTGTCCGCAATTGGTCCTACGCTGTTTATCTCCATTACGGAGATTCCCGGGGGCGGTCTCTTTCGGGACGCACAAAAGCTATTGGCCCCATGTGCGATTCTGCTGGCCGTTCTCGCGGGTGCAGGTATTGGCCGGTTTGTGGAGTGGGTAGCGGATCACACTGTGGCCGTGTTGTTAGTGGTTCTCGCTGTGGTGATTCCGGTGGCGACAATGCCGGACTTGGCGCTCGGCGCCTCGGGTCGAGTGGCGTCGGTGAGCTATCCGAGTGACTTTGAGTCGGTGCGCGAGGAAGTAGGTGCCGGCGCAAGTGACGTGGTGTCCCTACCGTGGGTCGCGTTCCGGAATTTCAGTTGGAACGAGCGGCGAACAGTGCTAGACCCGATGCCTCGGTTCCTGGCCCGTTCCGTTGTGGTCACTGACGATCTGCTGGTGGGTCGCGATGGGATTGTTCAACCGGTAGTGGGCGACAACCCTCGCGCTGCAGAGGTGGGCAGAGGTTTGGCAGCGGGTGAAGCCCTC
>JBIHZU010000080.1:0-6984 GCA_044240285.1 Candidatus Nanopelagicales bacterium
GGTGTGTTTGTCGAGAACCACACCGCCAAGCGAGTGTACGAGCGGCTCGGTTTCGCAGTGCGCACTGAGCCACTGGAGAGCTCACTTCGCCCCGGCACCTTCTTTCAGCCTATGTTTCGGCCCGTGGCGGGCTAGTCTGAAGCTCCAGCGAAGGGATCGCGCATGCGTGTTCGACATCTATTGATTGGAATGGCAGCCACTGCGGTGGTCACTTCAGGTGTGACGTTTGCCGGAGTGCCTGCGGCGGTAGGCGTACCGACCTACACGATCACGATCAATGCTTCACGTGTGGGTGCGGGAGTTCTCGTCACCGGGGTGATCTCTGACTCGAGCAGTCGCGGTGCCCTGACTCCCATGGTCAAACTACCTGGCGCTGCGACCTACACAGCGGGGGTTGCCCGCCCCTCACCCATTTGCGGAGACTTCACGTGGAATCGTCACATCCGTGCGGGCCGCACGATCAGCGTCTATTTTACGGACGGTGTAGTGGAGTCCAACGTCGTCAGAATTACACCGACCACCGTGGGTGTCGGCGTTCGATCACGCGATCGCTTGCCTCGCTGTTAGGCGGTGGCCTGAGCTGGTTGTGGTTTGCGGCTGCGGGCGATCGAAAGGAACAACGGCATCACGATCGCCAGATAGGCGAACCACATGATCAACTCCAGCCACGTAGGCGTAGGTGTGAAACCTATGGTCCCGCGCAAGATTGAACCGAGCCAACCGTCTTTCGGGATTGCGCCGCTGATGTCGAAGGCATAATCGCCGAAGAATGCGCCGTTCGGGAGGATGCCCGCCTCCTGCAACTCGTGGACGCCATAGGAGAGGACTCCTGCGGCGATGATGATCAATGCCACGCCGGTCCACAGGAACAACTTCGCAAGATTGATTCGCACGGCCCCGTTGTAGACAACGACGCCAAGCCCAGCTGCGACCGCGAGTCCGATCACTGCGCCGAGAACGTCGCCGCCTGACCCGCCGCTCGCATTGGCTCCTGCAAACAAGAACAGCGCGGTCTCGAGGCCTTCACGAATGACCGCGAGAAATGCGATCGCGGCTAAGGTCCACGCTCCGCCGGCCATCGCCTGATCTACCTTGCCGTGTAGATGTGAGCGCAACGCCTTTGCATGTCGAGCCATCCAGAAGATCATCCACGTGATCAAGCCGACGGCGAGGATGCTTGTTATCCCGGCAAAGGCCTCCTGCGCCTTGTCGCTGAGGGACTGTTGCGTGGCTTGGAGCGCGATTGCGACGCCGAGCGAGAGGGCAATGGCCGCCCCGACTCCGATCCAAAGCCGGGGGAGCAGGTCGCGGCGATCGAGCTTGACGACGTAGGCGATGAGGATGGCCACGATAAGAGCGGCTTCAAGGCCCTCGCGGAGTCCGATCAAGAACGTGGCCAGCATCGGTACTCCTCAGTCGCGTAATTTCCCAGCAATGCAGGTAAGGCTATCCTAACTTTTTATGAGAATAGACCGTCAGGCCATGATTTGAGTCACATAGGCGCGTGCACGAACCCGAGCAGACCGTGTCCAGTCTGTTATCTTGGGCAAGTAGTAAGCCGAGTTGAGGCGCAAGTCCTCAAGCCGGGGACCCACGTTCGTGGGGCGAATCTGGTGCCTAGGCACTGGTAGGGCACTCCCAGCCCGAGCCCGTCAGCTGACCCGGTAGGTAGTGGGAAAGGTAGTCCTTGTGCGAGTTTCGCCCGTAGTTCGAGTGAGTGGTGTCCTGGTGGCATCCATCGCGATTGGCATCGCCGGGCTGCTTCACGCCCCGGTCTCGGGCGCTGAGGACTTACGTCAACAGGTCGCCGACGCCGAGATGCAATTGCGCGACTTTGAGATGAAGGCGCAGGCCGCTCTCGAAGAATTCACCGGTGCCAAGCTCTATCTCGCCGAGGTTGAGGACAAGCTCGCTCGCACGCAGGAGAAGGTGGACGAGGCTCAGGCTGAGGTCAACGCGACTCAGCAAGACATCGGCAAGTTTGCTGCCAATGCCTACCGCACTGGCGGAGTAGATCCCAATCTTCAGATCTTCCTTGCAGATGATCCGCAGGAGTTCCTTGACCAAGCGACGATCTTGAACATCTTGGCCGATAACCAAAGCGCCAGCCTTCGTCGCAGTCAAACCGCCAGTCTTCGTCTAGCGCAGGCAACTGCTGAGTTAACTCAGCAGCAGGCCGATGCTGAGGCGACCAGGGTCGAGATGGCGCAGCGCAAGAAGGCCGCAGACCAGGCATATGTCGATATGACTAACTACCTTGATGGACTTCGCGAGGACCTGCGCGAGCAGATCGAGGCCGAGCGACGGGCAGCGGCGGAGGAAGCAGCTCGTCGAGCGGCAGCTGCTGCCGCGGCGCGTCAGGCCGAACTTGAAGCGGCACGCGAGCAACAACAGAATTCTGGCAGTGGCAACGGCAATAACGGCAGTGACAACTCCGGCGGCAGCGACTGGACTGGCAATACGGTGGGAAGCGATCGTGCTTCAATCGCAGTACAGGCCGCGCTCGCACAGCTCGGTGAGCCGTATGACCCCACGGGTGGCGGCCAGCCGCCAAACACGTGGGACTGCTCGAAGCTCACGGCGTGGGCATGGGGCCAAGCAGGTGTCTATTTGACGCCGCTTTCTTACACGCAGGCGACGCAGGTCCAACGTATTGATATCTCGGAGTTGCAGCCGGGCGATCTGCTGTTCTTCTTCGAGGGTGGCGCTCACCACGTGTCTATGTACATCGGTGGCGGCCAAATCATTGAGGCATCCAGCCCCGCAACGGGTGTGCGGATTGCGGACCTATACAACTCGTGGAACAACACCTACTTCACCTTGGCGGGACGTCCGTACTCCTGATTGCGCGCGAGCGCGTCAGGGCTGCGGTGGCGCCCAGATGTAGGGGTCGAAGCGTGGCTCGATTGCGGCTTCGGCTTCGGCGAGTGTGAATGCATCGGTGTACAGCGCCCGGTCGACGACTATGCCCGTGAGCGCAGGAAGGCCGAGGGTGGCCAGAGCATGCAAATCTTCAAGCCGCGTGATGCCCCCGGCAGCGATCACAGCGCCACGCACAATTCCGCATGCCTCAACTAGCGTCTCTCGGCCAGACTCCTTGCGCATCCCGCGTGAGTCGACATCGTCGATGAGATAAGCCGGGCACTTGAATGCATCAACTTGTGAGAGTAGTTCGAAGACGTCTGCGCCATCGACAACAGAATCTGGCGCCCACAAGTCACCGCCATGGGCAACTATCCCCACCGCCACTCGACCCGCATGCTCTTTGAGGGTGCGTGCAACAAAGTCAAGGTCAGCAAGAGCAGCGCTGTCTAAGATCACCTGACGCGCGCCAGTCGTAATCGCGGCTTGCAGAGAAGCTGCGTCCTTGATGCCACCGGCAAGGACAACGTCCGCTCGGCCACGCGCTGCATGCAGTACCTTGCCCACTAATGCGGTGTTGGATCCGCGGTTGCTCATCGCATCGAGATCAGTGACGTGAAGCCATCTGGCTCCCTGCGCGATCCAACGCTCAGCTGCTGCGACCGGGTCTCCAAAGAGATGCTTGGAGTCGATTTCGCCATGGGAGAAGCCACCGACCTGGCCTTGGGTGATATCGATGCCGGGGATGAGTGCGAGTGCCATACGAAGAAGAGTAGCCGACTGCCTAGCGGCTCAGAAAGGCGACGATCGCTGTAGATCTACTAGATGTACGACTCTATCCGCAATGGCGAATGCCTCATCTTCGTCGTGGGTCACGTGAATTGCTGGCGTGTGGGTCGACTTGAGGAGTTCTCGCACTTCTGTGGTCAGCGATCGACGCAAATCAGTGTCGAGCGCACCGAATGGTTCATCGAGTAGGAGCATTCGTGGCTGAGGTGCGAGGGCTCGAGCCAGAGCCACGCGCTGTGCTTCGCCACCAGAAAGCGTCTCCGGCTTTCGATCAGCGTATCCCGACATGCGTATGAGGGAGAGAAGTTCCGTCACTCTGCTGCTGTCTCTAGTGCCGAACGAGATGTTGCGACCAACAGTGAGGTGCGGAAACAACAGCGGATCCTGGAACACCAGTCCAATGCCACGCTGATGGGCAGGGACCGCCAACAAGTCGTCACCATTCCAGGTGATTCGCCCAGTGTCGGGTTGCTGAACTCCCGCAATGCATCGCAGCAGGGTGCTCTTGCCAGACCCGCTCGGTCCCAACAACGCCACAATCTCGTCACCCACGTGCACCGTGAGGTGTGAGAGAAGCGATTCACCTTCGTAGGTCACACACAGATCTACAACTTCGAGCCCGTTTACCATTGCTGGCGGCCCCGATCTGTCGCCGTGAGAACCACCGCAGTGATCGCGAGTAGAACAACTGCGAGCGCTGTCGCTGAACCAAAATTTGCTTCGCCTGGACGGCCAAGCAACCTCACGATCTGCAAGGGAATCGTCGGTTCATCGACCCGAGCGAGGAATGCCGTGGCACCAAACTCGCCCAGTGATACTGCGCATGCGAGGCCGGCCGCTCCCACTGTTGCGCGTCCGATAAGGCGACCATCCACTGCCCACCATGCTTTCAGAGGTCCTGCTCCCAGGGTGGCTGCAACGTATCTCAGGCGCGGATCGATACTCCGCAGGATGGGTAGAAGCAGCATCATCACCAGAGGCGCTGCGACGAGCGCCTGGCCGAGCGGGACCAGGAACGACCAACCGCGAAGATCGACGGGCCCGCGAATGGACACCAGAAGCAGGCCGAATCCGATCGTCACAGCTGAGACGCCCAGGGGCAATAGCAGGGTCGCCTCAAGGGTCACTCCTCGTCGCGTGGCCAGCTGCACCGCCATGGCACCAAGGACTCCGAGAACGACGGCTAGGACTGTTGCTAGCGCGGCATAACGAAGCGAAGTAGTCACGATCGAGAATGCGTCGATGTCTCGAGTTGTGCCACCGGAAGGAGCAGTGATCTGCTGGTACCACTGCAGACTCCATTGATCTCCTGCGCGCAGTGACCTAAGAATGAGTGCCAAAACCGGAAGCGTCAACGCGAGAGCAAGCAGGTACGTCCAAAAGACGCAGAGACAGTCAACTGTGCTGCTCGCCCGAAGTGGGGGAGCACTGGACTGTCGCATGAGCATCACGGTTCGACGTTGTAGGGCTGCAGACCAGATCAGAGCAACCACGACTACGACGAGTTGCAAAAGCGCCAGCCCCGCTGCGGCTGGGAGGTCAAGAATCTGAGTTGTTCTGCGGTAGATCTCAACCTCAATCGTTGGCTGAGCGGGGCTACCTAGCACCATGATGACGCCAAAGGATGTGAAGGTAAACATTGCAACTAGGGCAGTGCTCGCCAGGATCGCCGGACGAAGATAGGGCAGAGTCACTCGACGAAAGACGTTAAACGGCGACATCCCGAGGGTTCGACCTACATCCTGCATTCGTCCATCGAGCCGAGACCACACCCCCCCGACCACCCGTACTACAAGTCCGACGTTGAAAAATGCGTGCGCCAGAATAATGGCAGTAAGTGTGCCGTTGAGGTTCTCCGGCAAAAGGGCTCGGAAGGCAAGGCCCACCACCACGGTGGGCAAGACAAACGGCACAGTCAGCACTGCGAGTGTCGGTCGACGCAGGCGCAACCGAAGGCGATACAACGCGTATGTCGCCGGTAATGCGAGCGCTACGGACACCACTGTGCTGAGTAGTGCCTGCAGAGCGGTGAATCCGACAACGCGCCAAGTTCGTGATTCGGAGAGAACATGAAGCGAATCAGGGCGGACTCCCGCGATAAGCACTGCGATCACGGGGACGAGCAAGAAGAGTGCGACCACACCTACTGGGGCAATAGCGAGGCCGCGGCTACGCATCACGAGACGAAGGTCTCGGTCCAGTCATTGAGCCACTGTTGCTGATTGGCTCCGACTTCGTCGGCGGGTAGTTCTTCCGGGCTTGCAGGTCGCGGTGCGTACTGGACAAAATCCGGGGGCAGCGGCACCCCTGCCCGGGCGGGGAACACGAACATGGACAAGGTAACGTCGCTTTGTACCTCGGGGGAGAGCAGCCAATCAATCACTGCCTTCGCAGCATCGGGATGGGCGGCTCCCGCCAGGACTCCCGCATATTCGATCTGGCGGTAACACCCATCTGTCATCGTGGATGTGGTGACCGATGCCTTCGTAAGGTCTGCTGCATAGATGATCTCGGCTGGCGGACTTGACGAGTACGACACGACGAGCGGGCGGCTTCCGGAATTGCCCGCGCCACTGAACTCGCTCGTGTATGCCTCCGTCCATCCATTGACCGCAATTGCGCCATTTGCACGAAGCTTCGACCAGTACTCGCGCCAACTGTCGCCGTACTTCGAAATCGTCGCAAGCATGAAGGCCAGACCTGGAGACGAAGTTGCTGGATTCTGCGTGACAAGGAGTCCGGCGTATTCCGGTTTTGTGAGGTCATCAAGGGTCTTGGGAGGCGTCAATCCGCGCTTGTCGAACCAGACATTGTCGATGTTGATGCACACGTCGCCGTCATCTATTGGAGTCACGATGCCGTTTCCGGAGTCGGCTATTTCGGGGCGGACGTGGCGGACTTCGGGAGATACGTATGGATCGAAGACCGAAGCGGACACCGCGCGAGAGAGCAACGAGTTGTCGACTCCAAAAAGGAGATCACCTTCAGGCTTTCCTGCAGAGAGCACGGCGCGGTTAACGAGTTCGCCGGCGTCGCCGACTGCGACTACTTCGATGGTGATACCGGTACGAGTAGTGAAGTCGTTGAGGAGTGAGGTGCTCAACACAAATGAGTCATGTGTGAGTAGGCGAACTGTCACTGGCCCGCCGGGCGATGAAGCTGGCGTGGGAGTGCTCCCGCATGCGGTGAGCGCAAGTGCGACTGTGAGAAGCGCTGCTGTTCCTAGAACCTTCATGAGGCTCCCTTCGCTGGCATTACCCAGATCAGGTTCTAGGGTCGGTAGCGGCGACTACCCTCTCAGCCCGACGATCCTGCGGGCTCCCCTGCTTATTG
>JBIHZU010000005.1:0-21816 GCA_044240285.1 Candidatus Nanopelagicales bacterium
ATATGGCAGCACTCCTCACCTCGGTCAAAGACGACAAGGACAAGTCAGCGGTCTATCTGCACGAGTGTCGCCGCATGGGCATCAAGGTATTGCCGCCTGATGTTAACGATTCAGATGCGGACTTCACCCCACGCGGTGGTGACATCCGTTTTGGACTCGCGGCTGTGCGCAATGTCGGTGCCAATGTCGTGGAGTCGATCGTGTGCACCCGCACTGCGACCGGTCGCTACGCAGACTTCCCTGACTTCATCGATAAAGTCGAAGCTTCGGTCTGCAATAAGCGCGTGGTGGAGTCACTTATCAAAGCTGGGGCTTTTGATTCCCTCGGCCACACTCGTCGTGGCCTGTCTCAGGTACACGAGACGATGGTCGATGCAGCCATTGATGTGAAACGTGCCGAAGCGGTTGGCCAGTTTGACCTATTCGCCAGTATGGGCACCGCCGATTCACCTGGCATCACAATCACGCCGCCGATTCCGGTGGGGGAGTGGGACAAGACCGCGTTGCTCGCCTACGAGCGCGAAATGCTTGGACTCTATGTCTCCGATCATCCGCTCTACGGTGTAGAGCACATGCTGTCCTCGCTGACCGACACCTCTATCGCAAGCATCGTGAGTGGCGATGCCAATGACGGCAGTGTGGTTCTAGTCGGTGGCCTTGTCACCGGCGTGCAGCGAAAGACCACTAAGCAGGGCTCGTTGTGGGCAATCGTGACGCTCGAGGACCTCGAGGGCGCAGTCGAGATCATGGCCTTTCCTAACGTGTTTGCGCAATCCGGCCTCAACCTGGTCGAAGACGCCATTGTGATAGTCAAGGCGCGTCTCGATCGCAATGATGACGACAGTGCGCGACTTGTCGCACTGGAAATCTCCGTTCCTGATCTATCCCAGGTCAAGACCGGGCCGGTGCGACTCACCATGCCGTCGTCACGTTGTGTGCCGCCTATCGTCGAGCGTCTAAAGGAAGTTCTTGCCTCGCATCCGGGGACAAACGAGGTGCACCTGCACCTCATGAACGGTGAACGCGCAACCGTTATCCGACTAGATGATCGCCTGCGGGTGACGCCTTCGCCTTCGCTCTACGGCGACCTCAAGGCCCTGTTGGGTCCCTCATGTCTTATGTGACCCGGCGCGATCTGCTTGGTTGGCCAGCACTGGCCGGCGGGCTGGCCGCGCTCGAGGGCTTGGCGTGGGCCTATGTCGCGCCGAGTGACTTATTGAAGGTCATCATGACGGCTAGTGGCCCGGTGGCTGTGCCCGATGCGATGCAGACGGAGGCGTATATCGCGGCTGACGGCATCGCGGCGCTGCTGCTCGGCGGTGTGGGGTTGGTTCTGTCCATCGCCATCGTCCTGCGATGGCGAACACGACCGCTTGTCGCACTTGTTTTCGGCATTGGTTGCGGCATCGTGGGTGCGCTCATCTTCTGGTGGATCGTCAGCGCCATCCATTCAACCGAGGTGGCCGCTTTTCCGACAGTGCTGGTCGAGGGCACCTACCCTTACGCTCCGCGCACTGTGCGCATACCCGCGATCTACGTCCTCTGGCCAATGCTCGCTGCACTCATGGTGACTGTGCAGGCAGTCATCCTCTGGGTGATTGATCGGCCCAAGACCACAGCTGACGAAGCGGCCGATTAGTTAAGGCTGGGTCGTCGGTCGGGTTCGAAAATCGGGAGTGACGGCACTACCTTCATCAATGCACGCTCATCTCGGAGGAGCGCAATCTCATTGCGCAGCCGCACTGCAGCATCGGGATCCTCCAGGAGTCCCTGCTGCGTTGCAGTGTTGACTGCGAGCGCAGAGGCGACCAGATAGGAAAGCACGACTGGGTCATTCGGCAGGGCTTCTCGGACGTCTACGACCGAGGCTGAAGAATCAAATAGTTGGCGGTACTGCGCGAAGGTTTCGGCAACGCGGGAGATGAGGTCTTCATCGCAAGCGCCTACTGGCTCATCGATGAACTCCACGTGACCTTGCAAGTACGGCAGTGAATCGTCAACATCCAGCAGTCGGAAACGGCGGTGGCCGACCGTGATGATGTCGTAGCGGCCGTCATCGAGCAGGGTGGCGTTCTGCAGCGTCGCGGTCGTGCCCATCTCGAACATGGATGGGATTGAGTCTGAACCGACCTCGGCACCCTGCCGAATTGCGATGACCCCGAACTCCTGATCGGCCGGATCTCGGTCGAGCAGGTTGGCGACCAGAGTGCGGTAGCGGGGCTCAAAGATATTCAGGGGCAGCACCAGGTGGGGTACGAGGACCGTCCCCAGAGGGAACAGCGGAATCACCGTGGGTCGACCTGCGCGTGCGTTCACTCCGTCAGGTTAGACCTAGAATTGGAGGATGCTGCGCCGTAGGGATCTTCGAGGAGTCCAGATCGACTCCAGCCTCGTGCTGCCGCGCGCCGAACTCGACCTCGATGATGCCACGGATGTGGTCCGACCTGTCGTCGAAGACGTACGCCTGCGGGGCGAGGTGGCGGCCCTTGACTACTCCGAGCGCTTCGACGGGGTGCGGCCAGCCAATCTGCGCGTGACCGCCGAGCAGATCGCTGCTGCGGTGGCGGCCCTGACCCCCGAGATCCGTGCTGCTCTCGAGGAGGCAATCCGTCGGGTGCGCATCGTGCACTCGGCTCAACAGCGCGTCGACGTCACGACCGAAGTGGTCCCCGGTGGCACCGTGATGGAACGGTGGATCCCGGTGTCGCGCGTGGGGCTGTATGTCCCGGGCGGACGTGCGGTCTATCCGAGCAGCGTGATTATGAACGTCGTGCCGGCCCAGATCGCCGGTGTTGGTTCCATCGCAGTCGTCTCCCCGCCGCAGAAGGACCACGACGGTCTGCCGCACCCCACGATCCTTGCCGCGTGCAGCCTTTTGGGCATCGACGAGGTCTATGCCGTGGGTGGCGCACAGGCCATCGCGTTGCTCGCCTACGGCGCAGATCTCGCTGACGGCGGACGTTGTGTGCCGGTGGAGATGGTGACTGGGCCAGGCAATGTCTACGTGACGGCAGCGAAGCGACTACTCATGGGAGTGGTGGGCATCGACAGTGAGGCTGGGCCCACCGAGGTCGCGATCCTCGCTGATGACACAGCCGATGCTGCGATGGTCGCCGCAGATTTGATCAGCCAGGCAGAGCATGACGTCCTGGCTGCTGCCGTTCTGGTGACTACCTCCAAAGCGCTCGCTGATGCGGTCGATGTCGAAGTCGAACGCCAACTTGCCACCACCAAGCACGTCGAGCGCATTGGAGAGGCGCTGGCTGGGCGCCAGAGCGGCATCATGCTCGTTGATGACATTGATGCGGGCCTCGCTGTTGTCGATGCTTATGCAGCTGAGCACCTCGAAATCCACACTCGTGATGCCCGCGAAGTTGCGCTGCGCGTACGCAATGCTGGCGCGATCTTCGTAGGTTCGTACTCACCGGTGTCGCTGGGCGACTATGCCGCTGGGTCCAATCACGTGCTGCCTACCTACGGCACTGCACGGCACTCCAGTGGCCTTTCCGTGCAGACGTTCCTGCGTGGCATTCACATCATTGAATACGACCGTGACGCCCTCGCGGGCATCGCCGATCACGTCGTCACGCTTGCGCACGCCGAGGACCTGCCCGGGCACGGTGACGCAATCCGCGTGCGCTTCGACGCGGCTACGTGATGGCCGCGCGCCCGGTGCCTGTACGCGCCGACTTGGTCGGTGTCGCGCCCTATGGTGCGCCACAGATCGATGTGCCCGTACGACTCAACACCAACGAAAATCCGTTCGGGCCCAGCCCCGAGTTCGTGCGCGACATAGCGACAGCAGTGGCGACAG
Source organism: Candidatus Nanopelagicales bacterium (assembly GCA_044240285.1). Taxonomy (GTDB): domain Bacteria; phylum Actinomycetota; class Actinomycetes; order S36-B12; family S36-B12; genus CAINMH01. The sequence goes on from JBIHZU010000005.1 coordinate 3,815, forward strand.
CAGCGACCACTCTCAATCGCTATCCCGATCGCGAAGCAGTCGCACTTCGGACGGATCTCGCTGCGTATCTGCTGCGCGAATCTGGTGTCGCCGTCGACGTTGACTGCGTGTGGGTGGCTAACGGCTCTAACGAGATCATGCACCAGATCTTGAGTGCGTTTGGCGGCCCAGGGCGCACCGCACTCAGTTTTGATCCGACTTACGCGATGTACCCCGAATACGCGCGAGACACATTCACGCGTTACGTCTCGGTTGGTCGTGACGAGGCCTTTGATGTGACGGTCGAACTCGCACTCGCTGCACTTGCGGAGCACCAGCCCGACATCGTGTTGCTCGCATCGCCCAATAACCCGACAGGCACCGCGCTCAGTCCGGCCGCCATTGCAGCAGTATGTGATGCGGCTCCGGGCATCGTCGTCATCGACGAGGCCTACGCGGAGTTTCGTCGACCCGGATCCGGAACTGCGCTCGAGCTTCTTGCGACTCAGCCTCGGCTGCTTGTCACGCGCACGATGAGCAAGGCATTTGCGCTTGCTGGTGCACGCGTGGGCTATGTCGCCGCGGGGGATTCAAGGATGATCGATGCGCTTCAGGTCGTACGGCTGCCCTATCACCTCTCGTCGGTGTCGCAGGCGGTTGCGCGCACAGCGCTGGCGCACTCAGACGAACTTCAGTCACAGGTCGCACTCCTGCGCGCCGAGCGCGACGATCTGGTGACATGGCTGCGTGCCAAGGGATATCGCGTGGCTGATTCAGACGCCAACTTCGTCCTTTTCGGCTGCTTTGCCGACCGGCACGCCATCTGGAAGTCCCTGCTCGAACGCGGTGTTCTGATCCGCGAGACCGGTCCTGCGGGGTGGCTACGCGTGAGTGTGGGCACTCCAGAGGAGAATGCTGCATTCCGGGCTGCACTCGAAGTAGTGGGCTCGGGCAATGAGGAGGCGTCATGAGTCGTACCGGTCGCGTGGAGCGGTCTACCAAGGAGAGTTCGGTCTTGGTCACCGTTGACCTCGATGGATCTGGCATCACCGATATTGACACCGGTGTGCCGTTCTATGACCACATGCTGGCGCAATTGGGCAAGCATGGGCTCTTCGACTTGACCGTACGCACGACCGGCGACGTTGAGGTTGATGCCCATCACACCGTCGAAGACACTGCGATCGCGTTGGGCACGGCATTCCGTCAGGCACTCGGCGATGCAGCCGGCACTAGACGGTTTGGTGATGCTCTCGTGCCCCTCGATGAGACTTTGGCGCAGGTTGCTGTTGATCTGTCCGGTCGGCCCTACCTCGTCCACGAAGAGCCTGATCTGGTCGAACTCATCGGCACATATGACACGACCTTGACGCGCCACATCTTTGAATCGTTCGTTGCCACCGCGCAAATCACTCTTCACGTGCGCGTGCTCAGCGGTCGCAACACCCACCACATCGTGGAGGCCCAGTTCAAGGCATTTGCGCGCGCGCTTCGCGACGCGGTTGCTCTTGATCCACGAGTCGTGGGCATCCCGTCCACCAAGGGCACTTTGTCGTCTCAGGACTCGCTAGGAGAAGTGAAGTGAACTGGCTTGCCATCGTGTTGCTGGGGGCCGCCGGATTCTTCATCGGTGGAGCCATCTCGTTCTGGCGCAATCAGTCCCGGCGACGTGGAGCCATCATCTTGATCATCGCAGCAGTCGGCTGCATCATTGCCTCCTTCCTGTGGGCGTGGCAGCCGGTCCAGAGCGGCTGACGTGTCTCGACCATCTGTAGTCGTACTCGACTACGGCTCCGGCAATCTGCGTTCGGCGGAGCGCGCGCTGCTGCGTGCAGGGGGTGATGTCACCGTCACATCGGACTTTGATGCAGCCCTGAATGCTGATGGTCTCGTAGTGCCCGGGGTGGGCGCCTTTGCTGCCTGTATGGCGGGCATCAACGCAGTGCAAGGTGGCCGCATTGTGGAGAGACGACTTGCAGGTGCTCGACCCGTGCTGGGAATCTGTGTCGGCATGCAGGTGTTGTTCGATGAAGGCGTCGAGCACGGTGTGCGCACGGAAGGACTTGGCCAGTGGCCTGGAGTAGTGGAGCCGTTGGAGGCTCCCGTCTTGCCGCACATGGGGTGGAACACAGTGCAAGTTGCGCCAGGATCTGCACTCTTTGCGGGCCTCGAGGAGGAGCGCTTCTACTTCGTGCACTCCTATGGCGTACGCACGTGGCAATTGGAAGGCAACGACCGAATGACCAAGCCGCAGGTCACGTGGTCACACCACGGCGTGGGCTTCGTCGCGGCAGTCGAAAACGGTCCCCTCGTCGCAACGCAGTTCCATCCGGAGAAGTCCGGTGATGCAGGTGCGGCATTGCTCGCAACCTGGGTGCGAAGTCTGTGAGTAGGCGGTGAGCAAGGAGCGCGCTCAGCGACGTGCGGAGCGTGAGACAGCGCAGGTCACTGCTAAAGCGCGCGCGAAGAAAGACCGAGCCAAGGAAAAGCGGCAAGCCAAACGGCGCGAAACTACGCGAAACGTCGCGGACGCACCGCGACGCTGGATTGATCGTTGGAAGGGCAACAGCATCCTCGCTCGTCGCAACCGGCGGCGTCTGGCTGCAGCAGCCGGCGTGATCGTGGCCATACAAGTCCTGCTATGGCCTTTCGTGTCCGCGTGGGGTGCTCGCGCTGGGGTGCTTGTCGGATGCATCGTGATGGCGCCCGTGGTGTGGGTGTTGGCTTTCGGGCGGGTCTGAGCGCCACGAAGTCCTACGCCTAGGCTGTACCCATGACCTTTGTCCTGCTCCCTGCTGTCGATGTGGCCGATGGGGTGGCTGTTCGCCTCGTACAAGGAGCCGCGGGCACCGAGACTGCATATGGCGACCCAGCTGAGGCGGCGGCGGCGTGGGCGAGTCAGGGTGCGGAGTGGATTCACCTCGTGGATCTGGACGCTGCCTTCGGCCGCGGGTCTAACGCTGAACTCCTCGCTGGCGTGGTCCGCAGCCTCGATCTCAAGGTGGAGTTGTCCGGTGGCATTCGCGATGACGAGTCGCTCAAGGCTGCCCTTGCGACAGGTGCGGCCCGTGTCAACATCGGCACTGCGGCATTGGAGAACCCAGACTGGTGTCGACGTGTCATTGGCGAATACGGCGATCAGATCGCCATTGCGCTCGACGTTCGCGGTGACACGCTTTCTGCGCGTGGCTGGACTCGCGATGGTGGTGATTTGTGGGAGACGATTGATCGTCTCGATGCTGAGGGATGTGCGCGCTATGTCGTCACCGACGTGACGAAGGACGGCATGATGAGCGGCCCCAATCACCATCTGCTGCACAAGGTCGTGCACCACACCAAGGCCAAGGTCATCGCCTCCGGTGGCGTCGCGCGTCTTGAGGACCTACATAAGCTCGCCGAGCTCAAGGGCCTCGAGGGTGCGATCGTCGGCAAGGCTTTGTACGAGGGCGCATTCACGCTTCCTGAGGCACTCGCCGCGGTTGCACCGCGCGTGGGTCTCATGCCGCACGAATGACCGTCTCCGTACGCGTTATTCCGTGCCTTGACGTTGACGCCGGGCGCGTGGTGAAGGGCGTCAACTTCGTCAATCTGCGTGATGCCGGTGACCCAGTCGAATTAGCGAGTGCCTACGACGCTGCAGGTGCTGATGAGTTGGTGTTCCTGGATATCACCGCGTCGAGTGGTGGACGCGAAACCACCTACGACGTCGTGCGCCGGACTGCCGAGCAGGTGTTCATCCCATTGACCGTGGGTGGCGGCGTGCGCACCGTGGCGGACTTTGATGCGTTGTTGCGCGCAGGTGCCGACAAGGTCAGTCTCAATACTGCGGCGTTGGCCCGACCCGAACTCATCACTGAAGCCGCCGAGCAATTCGGGGCGCAATGCGTGGTGTTGTCGGTGGATGCACGGCGGTGTGCCGATGGCGCAACGACGTCAAGTGGTTTTGAGGTGACAACGCATGGTGGTCGACGGGGCACGGGGATCGATGCGGTGGAGTGGGCGGCCAAGGGCGCTCAACTCGGTGCGGGCGAGATTTTGCTTAATGCCATGGACGCCGATGGCACGACCTCGGGATATGACCTCGAACTCATCCGGCTCGTGCGCGAACAGGTCAGCGTGCCGCTCATCGCGAGTGGAGGAGCCGGCGCCGTGGGGGACTTTGCTCCGGCCGTCGAGATGGGGGCTGACGCGGTGCTGGCGGCCTCGGTTTTCCACTTCGGCATGGTCACGATCGGTGAGGTTAAAGAGGCTTTGCGGGCTGAGGGCTACCCCGTCCGGTAACTTGCCGGTACCAAGATCACAATGTCTGAACAACTTCCACCCAGTGTGTATCAGAACCCGTCATGCTTAGGGTCGGTGAATTGCGGGGGGGTTCACTTTCCGGGTCCGGCTCTTATGAGCCGGACCCGATGTGGTGTGCGGATGGGTGCCCGTGGTGAGTGCGGCAGAATGGGGCAATGTCCACTCCGGCAGACCTCCTCGCTGCCCTACGACCCGGCTCCGACGGCCTCGTGGCTGTCGTCGCCCAGCAATGGGACACCGGCGAGGTCTTGATGGTCGCGTGGATGGACACCGAGGCACTTCGCCGCACATGTGAGACCGGGCGGGCCACCTACTGGTCGCGTAGCCGCCAGGAGTATTGGGTTAAGGGCGAAACTTCCGGACACGCCCAGCATGTTCGCGAAATCCGGCTCGACTGTGACGGTGATGCGCTGCTGCTTCTGGTCGACCAGGTGGAGGCGGCCTGTCACACCGGCTTGCGCTCCTGCTTCGACACCGCGCGCGTGGTGATCGAGTCATGACCGATAGCCGCATCGCGGCGACGTTCGCTGGGAGCGCGACTCCCGATCTCGAGACCTTCCGTCGACTCGCGCAGAACCGACGGGTGATCCCCGTGGTTCGTCGTCTTCTTGCTGATGGCCAAACTCCCGTGGGCTTGTATCGCGCATTGTGTGGCGAGCGTGCGGGCACGTTCCTGCTGGAGTCTGCAGAGCACGGCCGATCATGGGCGCGTTACAGCTTTGTGGGCGTACGCAGTGCTGCGATGCTCACTGAGATCAATGGCGAGGCGACGTGGCTTGGTCACGCACCGATCGGGGTGCCCTCTGGTGGGGATCCCGTCGCTGCACTTCGAGGAACGATTGATCTGCTGCACACCGAACGACTTGAGGGTCTGCCGCCGTTGACTGGTGGCATGGTCGGCTTTGCGTCCTATGACGTCGTACGTCGTTGGGAGCGCGTGCCCGACGGCAACCCCGATGAGTTGCAGATCCCCGAGATTGGGTTCTTGTTGGCCAGCGATCTTGCGGTGCTGGATCACTGGGATGGATCGGTGTTGTTGATCGCCAACGCGATTAACTTCGATGCGACTGATGAGCGCGTGGATGATGCGTGGGCTGATGCGGTCGCGCGACTCGATGCGATGCAGGCGGCCCTCGCGCAGCCAACCGACTCGACTGTGGCGACCTACGATCCTGACGCCGCTCTCGATGTGCGCCATCGCACTGAGGCTGCCGACTACCTCGCCGCTGTAGCCACAGCCAAGGAGCACATTCGCGCAGGCGATGCGTTTCAGGTCGTGTTGTCGCAACGGTTTGAAGCTGAATGTCCCGCGTCTTCGCTTGATGTCTATCGGGTGCTGCGCGTGACCAATCCGAGCCCCTATATGTATCTCTTTCGCATGCCCGTGCCCGCTAGTGAGGGCACGACGCTCTCAGAAGAAGTTGCGTTCGACATCGTCGGTTCCTCGCCCGAGGCACTGGTCACTGTTGACGGGGGCCGCTGTCGGCTGCACCCGATCGCGGGCACGCGCATGCGCGGTGCGAGTCCTGAAGAAGACGCAGCGCTGGCCGAGGATCTCCTCGCCGACACCAAGGAACGTGCTGAGCACCTCATGCTCGTCGATCTCGGGCGTAATGATCTCGGGCGTGTGTGTGTGCCTGGCAGTGTCGAGGTCGTGGAGTTCATGCAGGTGGAGCGCTACTCACATGTCATGCACTTGGTGTCGACTGTTGTCGGCCAACTCGCGCCTGATCGCACGGCATACGACGCCCTCGCCGCGACATTCCCCGCCGGCACGCTCTCAGGCGCACCCAAGCCACGCGCGATGGAGATCATCGACGACCTCGAGCCCTCGCGGCGCGGTGTCTACGGCGGCATCGTCGGCTACCTCGACTTTGCAGGTGATCTCGACACCGCGATCGCTATTCGCACCGCGGTGATTCGTGATGGGGTGGCCTACGTCCAAGCAGGTGCGGGCATCGTTGCTGACTCAGTGCCCGAGGCCGAGGAGGCCGAATGCCGCAATAAGGCCGCGGCTGTCCTGCGCGCTGTCGCGATCGCGAGCACGATGCGCACCATCGGTGCATCGTGACGGCGCGGCGCGAATACACACTGGTCTGGCTTGTACTCGCAGTTGTGGCAGTAGGTCTGTTGCTGGCATGGCAGGCGACCTGGGCAGCAGGCACCGAAAAACTGAGTTCCGGCGGCATTGTGGACGTGTCAGCGAGTGGTGCGCAGATCACGCCGCTGGGTTCGGCTGCGGCAGTCGTGATTATTGCGATGGCAGTGCTGGTGCTCATCACGGGTCGCATCCTTCGAGTGATCGCAGGAGTCATCATTAGTGTCAGCGCGATTGCTGCAGCATTCATTGGGCTGCGCGTTGTGACGGGTGTGCAACAGGCCGCCCTCTGGAACACCTACGACGGCGTGATTGACGTCTCGGCGACCCTCTGGGGCTGGGTCGCCGTTCTGCTGGCCCTCATCGCGGCAGTCCTCGGCGTCCTTATCGCGGTGCGGGCGTCGCGCTGGCCGGGGTTCTCCACACGCTATGACCGCGGCGCGCGCCAACCACGTGATGCGTGGGAGGCTCTCGATCGTGGCCTCGACCCGACCCTGGATGAGTGATGACTGCACCGCTGCGTGAAGGACTCGCTGCGGTTGTCGCCGAGTTGGGGGGTCAAGAACGCGAAGGTCAGATTGCGATGGCCGAAGCAATTGAGCGGGCCATCGACACCCGTGAGCATCTACTTGTGCAAGCAGGCACCGGCACCGGCAAATCCGTCGCTTATCTCGTGCCCGCGATCTTGCATGCGATTGAGCATTCGCCGGTGATTGTGGCTACGGCAACCTTGGCTCTGCAACGGCAGTTGATGGAACGCGATCTCCCGCGAGTCTCCGCAGCGCTGACACCGCTCCTGCAACGCGAACCGCGCTATGCCGTGCTCAAGGGCCGCAATAACTACGTATGCCTCGAACGCCTCAACCGCAGCGAGGCAATCGAAGACGACGAGGATGGGGCCCTGTTCACCGCACCTCGATCCGAACTCGGTCGGCAAGCCCGCGCTGTGCAGGCCTGGGCCGAGACCACCGAGACCGGTGATCGCGATGAATACCCCGGCTCGATCGATCCGCGGGTGTGGCGCAGTGTCTCGGTGGGTCGCCGAGAGTGTGTGGGGGAGTCAAAGTGCCGGTTCGGTGAGGAGTGCTTCACCGTCAAGCGGCGCGAAATCGCCATGAAGGCCGATGTCGTCATTACCAACCACGCACTGCTCGCGATTGATGTGCTCGAGGGCATTCCGGTTCTTCCCGAACATGATGCGGTCATCATCGACGAGGCCCACGAACTCGTGGATCGCGCGACGCAGGCGCTCACCATGGAGCTCTCACCACGTGGCATCGAGTTCGCTGCGGGCCGAGCACGTAAGCACGTCGACCTCGACATGCATGATGCGTTGTTGACGGCTAGTGATGACTTTGCTGACGCGCTCGCAGCATTGATCGACGACGGTCAGAGTCGACTCCCCGAACTCACGCGTGATCTCACGCTCGCGCTCACTGGCATACGCGATGCAGCGCGTGCGGCAACGAGCGATATCAGCACTGATTCGGATCCCACGACAATCGCTGCGCGTCAGCGCGCTCGAGGGGCACTCGATGAGATCTTCGAGGCAGCGGGCAAGTTCTTGAGCGCTCGCGATGGTGACGTGATCTGGGTAGATCCCGGTCCGCGCGGCACGACGCCGACTTTGCATCTTGCGCCCTTGCACGTGGCGGGTCTGCTGCGCAGTGCGCTGTTCTCCGATGGCGCGGTGGTGTTAACCAGCGCGACGCTCACTGTGGGTGGGTCGTTCGACTCTCTGGCCCAATCGATCGGACTCGCAGATCCGGCCTACGCGCGTCGCGCTTCGCCCGCGATCGGTGAGGAGCCGCAAGACGATCCGGGCGAGAGTGCAGTTCCCTTCTCGATTGCCTGGCAAGGACTCGATGTCGGTAGCCCGTTCGACTATGAACGACAAGGGATTTTGTATGTCGCTGCGCATCTGCCGCCACCTAGTCGCGAGGGCATCGCGGAAGAAGCCCTCGATGAGATCGCTGATCTGATTGATGCAGCAGGCGGTCGCACGTTGGTGTTGTGTTCATCGTGGAAGGCAGTCGAGCGCCTCGGTGACTATCTACGCGTGCGGCTTACTGGGCCCGAGGTGATGATGCAGGCGAAGGGCGATACGGTCGCCGACCTCGTGGATCGCTTCACCATGGACGCCCACAGTGTGCTCGTGGGCACGCTGTCACTGTGGCAGGGCGTCGATGTGCCCGGTGATGCGTGCACCCTCGTGGTCATCGACCGCATCCCGTTCCCGCGCCCCGATGATCCGGTGTTGTCTGCGCGCCAAGCCGCGGTGGATGCTGCCGGTGGCAGTGGTTTCCGATCGGTGTCTGTGCCCCGCGCAGGCTTGTTGCTCGCGCAGGGCGCGGGTCGATTGATTCGTGGACTCGACGATCGTGGTGTTGTGGCCGTGCTCGACCCACGATTAGCAACCGCTGGTTATGCGCGGCTGCTGCGCCAATCACTACCGCCGTTTTGGTACACGACCGACAAAGACTCCGTGTTGGGCGCCCTGCGCCGCCTCAACACCTAACTCACAGACTGCGCAGGACCGCCACGACTTTGCCAAGGATGAGTGCGTCGTCGCCGGGGATTGGCTCGAACAGGTCGTTGTGTGGCATGAGCCAGACGTGACCGTCCTTGCGCTTGAAAGTCTTGACGGTGGCCTCATCGCCGAGAAGTGCTGCCACGATGTCGCCGTTTTCGGCTGACGGCTGCTGACGAATGACCACGAAGTCGCCATCGCAGATTGCCGCATCGATCATCGACTCACCGACGACTTTGAGCATGAACAGCTGACCATCTCCGACGAGTTCGTGTGGCAGCGGGAAGACCGTCTCAACGGCTTCTTCAGCCAGGATCGGGCCACCGGCCGCGATGCGACCCAATACGGGCACGTTGACTGCGGTCGGGAACGAAGCACCCAAGCCGGTCACATCGACAGACTCTGTGTCGGAGACAACGAGTGCGCGCGGGCGATTGGCGTCCTTGCGCAGCAAACCCTTGGCCTCGAGCACCCGCAATTGGTGGGCCACGGAGGAGGGGGAGGCCAGGCCGACGGATTCGCCGATCTCGCGGATGGACGGCGGGTAGCCGCGGTCCTCGACGGTGGTACGGATCATGTCGAGCACCGCGCGTGAGCGCACGGTCAGGCCATCGGGGTCCTTCGACGGATCGTCGTTGATGTCACGGGGTGGGCGGGCCACTGGGAACTCCATTCGTCGCGGGTGGTGGCGAAAAGCTGACTGTCAGACCCCTCGACCACGCTGTTACAAGGTAGCCGGGGGAGCCTGCCAAACGGCACATCTGTTCGATTCGGATCGGCGTGTCGGTTGCAGTTAGCACAGGTGTACGATAGAACATGCGTACGAACAAGGCAAGCCCGACACGACATACCCGCCACACGACACGCACGGAGGATTCCATGGCCACGATGAGCATCAGCCCCACAGTTCGCTCGGCGCGCAGCAGCAGGACGCGCTCCACGCGCCTGACTCGTCGTGGCCGGCTGCTGCTCACACTTGTCATCGCCGCCTTTGCCGCGCTGGGCTGGAGTGGCCTTCACGCCACGGCGCAGGCCGATGCGCCGATGCAGCGCATTGAGGTCAAGGCCGGCGACACGTTGTGGTCTATTGCTGAGCGACTTTCGCCCGGCGCAGATCCACGCGAGATGGTCTACGAGCTGCGCAGCATCAATAATCTTGACAGCGCACAGTTGCAGCCTGGCCAGATCTTGCTCGCCCGCTGAGCCTTGCTTTAGATCGCTTTGTAGCCTACGAGTAGCGCAATCACGATGATCACAATGCCGTTGATGGTGCTTTGATGGCGCGATACAAAGCCGTTGACTTTCGCCAACACCGAGTCTGCGCGATGTCCGAGCACCGTGACTGCGAGCACCGGCAACACAAGTGGCAGCAGCATGATGAGCAAAAGCACGGCAGTAGCAAGGATTTTCACACCTACGACATCATTGGCCAACGAGATCTCGTGCAGGGCTGGCAGCAGCAAGATCATGCTCGATGCGTCGGTGATCATCGCAAGCAGACCGATGCCAAAGAACGCTGGAGTCTTGGCCGCGGCGATGCGGGCAGCAAACTTCGAGGGCTTCTTGGGGCCCTTCTTGGGGATAAGTGTTTTGATGCCGAGCGCGAGAAGAACGACCGCGATGACGGCGGAGATGATGCGAGAAGCAACCGAGGGCTGACCGGAGCCCGCATCCAACATGCGGCCCAGAAGCAGAAAAGCAATCGTGGTGAATATCAACAAGCCCACAACAAAACCGAAGAGATAGGCCCACGTGCGCGCCTTCGCATGATGCGCTCCGGAGAGGATCAGCAGCTCGATCGCGAGCGCGGCAGGGTTAGTGGCGGCCCCAATCGCGAACGGCACAATCGATACGACGAGGGACATTTCGCCATCCTCGCAGGGTTCGGACCTGCCTGGACCAGATGGACGACACGCCGAGTTTCTAATTCCTTGCGCGTTGTGCCCGAAGCGGCTAAAGTCCCTACATCTAGTAGTTCCACCCCTGTAGTTCGTCCACAAGTTGTGGTCCGTCACCCACAGGTTCTCCCCAAGGTATCCACAGGGGGATCCCCAAGGCCGGGTCTCAACTACCTGAGTGACCCCATGTTTTCGAGCCAATTCACGAGGAGGTGTCCGAGTCCGATGCGCTGCCCCTACTGCCGCAACACCGACACCCGCGTGATCGACTCGCGCGCCGCAGACGATGGCGGCACTATTCGTCGTCGTCGCCAGTGCCCTGAATGCACCCGCCGCTTTACGACCGCTGAGGCAATCGCCCTTTCGGTGGTCAAGCGCTCCGGTGCCAGTGAGCCGTTCTCCCGTGACAAGGTCATCTCTGGCGTACGCAAGGCTTGCCAGGGTCGCCCAGTCAGCGAAGATGCCCTCGCGGTGCTCGCCCAGCGCGTCGAAGACATCGTGCGCGGTGGCGGTTCTGCAGAGGTCGCTTCACAAGAAGTGGGCCTCGCGATCCTCGGGCCGCTGCGCGAACTCGATGAGGTCGCCTACCTGCGCTTTGCATCTGTCTATAGATCGTTCGACACTCTCGAAGACTTCGAAGCGGAGATTGCACTTCTGCGCGCTGAGGCCGAACCGCTAGGCGAAGAACCCGCTGTCGAACTAAGTACCAAGCCCTAAGACATCCCGCCATAAGCGGGGATTGCACTACTCCCATCCCGTCACCATCGCAAGGAGCACGCCATGACCGAGGTCACCAACAGCACCGCCACCAGCAACAAGAAGGCTGGCAAGGGGCTCACTATTAGCCGCTTGTTCACTACGGCTGGCGTGCATCCGTATGACGAGGTGACCTGGGAGCGTCGCGATGTCGTGCAGACCAACTGGAAGACTGGCGACATCGTCTTCGAGCAGCGCAATTGCGAGTTCCCCGAGTCGTGGAGCGTCAACGCATCCACGATCGTCACGACCAAGTACTTCCGTGGTGCAGTGGGCAGCGAGCAGCGCGAGACCAGCCTGCGCCAGCTCATCGACCGCGTGGTGTTGACCTACACCAAGGCCGGCCGTGACTTCGGCTACTTCGCGACACCCGCCGACGCGGAGATTTTCGAGCACGAGATGACATGGATGTTGCTCAACCAGATCTTCAGCTTCAACTCCCCAGTCTGGTTCAACGTTGGCACGCCTTCGCCGCAGCAGGTCAGCGCCTGCTTCATCCTTAGCGTGGACGACACGATGGATTCCATCCTCAACTGGTACCGCGAAGAAGGCTTGATCTTCAAGGGCGGTTCGGGTGCGGGCCTCAATCTCTCGCGTCTGCGTTCGAGCAAGGAACTGCTCAGCAGCGGTGGCACCGCGTCGGGCCCGGTCTCGTTCATGCGTGGCGCTGATGCGAGTGCGGGCACCATCAAGTCTGGTGGCGCCACACGTCGCGCAGCCAAGATGGTCGTGCTCGACGTCGATCACCCCGACATCGAGGAGTTCATCGACACCAAGGTCAAGGAAGAGGACAAGATTCGTGTTCTCCGTGACGCGGGCTACGACATGGACCTCGGCGGCAAGGACATCGTGTCCGTGCAGTACCAAAACGCCAACAACTCCGTACGTGTCTCCGATCTGTTCATGCGCGCAGTCGAAAACAACGAGCCATTCGGTCTGACTTCACGTAAGACCGGTGAAGTGATCGAGACTGTCGACGCCAAGCGTCTCTTCCGCACCATCAGCGAGGCTGCGTGGGCGTGTGCTGATCCGGGCATCCAGTACGACGACACGATCAACGACTGGCACACCAACCCCGAGACGGGCCGCATCACTGCGTCTAACCCATGCAGCGAGTACATGTCGCTTGACAACTCCTCGTGCAACCTCGCTTCTCTCAACTTGATGAAGTTCCTCAAGGAAGACGGCACATTCGACGCCGAAACCTTCCGTCGCTCGGTCGAGTTCATCATCACCGCGATGGACATCTCCATCTGCTTCGCTGACTTCCCGACAAAGGCGATCGGCGAGACCACCGTTGCCTACCGCCAGCTCGGCATCGGCTACGCCAACCTCGGTGCGCTGCTCATGGCGACGGGTCTTCCGTACGACTCCGAGGGCGGCCGTGCACTCGCGGCAGCGATCACCTCGCTGATGACGGGCACGTCCTACCGTCGCTCCGCAGAGCTCGCCGGCATCGTGGGTGCCTACGACGGCTACGCACGCAACGCCGATGCGCACAAGCGCGTGATGCGCAAGCATGCTGCTGCCGCTGACTCGGTGCGCACCGCAACGAGCCTCGATGGTGACGTACTCAAGCTCGCGATCAATGAGTGGGCTGAGTGCCTCAAGCTTGGCGAGAAGAACGGCTGGCGCAATGCGCAGGCCTCAGTGCTCGCACCCACCGGCACCATCGGCTTCATGATGGACTGCGATACGACTGGTATCGAGCCGGACTTCTCGCTGGTCAAGTTCAAGAAGCTCGTCGGCGGCGGCTCCATGCAGATCGTCAACCAGACGATTCCGCTCGCGCTGCGCAAGCTCGGCTACACCGAGGAGACCGTCGAGGCGATCGTGGAGTTCATCGCCGAAAACGGACACGTAGTCGACGCGCCTGGTCTCAAGACCGAGCACTACCCGATCTTCGACACCGCCATGGGCCAGCGTTCCATCACGCCGATGGGCCACGTACGCATGATGGCCGCAGTACAGCCGTTCCTCTCCGGTGCGATCTCCAAGACGGTCAATATGCCCGAGGACGCCACCATTGAAGAGGTCGAGGAGATCTACTTCGAGGGCTGGAAGTACGGCCTGAAGGCACTTGCCATCTACCGCGACAACTGCAAGGTCGGTCAGCCGTTGTCCGACGCAAAGGGCAAGAAGGAAGACGTCCCAGCCGAGATCGTTAACGCAACGCACATCGAGTACCGCCCCGTGCGCCAGCGTCTGCCCAAGTCACGTCCGTCGCGCACCACGTCGTTCTCTGTGGCAGGTGCCGAGGGCTACATGACTGCGGGTTCTTACCCCGACAACGGTCTCGGCGAGGTGTTCCTCAAGCTCGGCAAGCAGGGCTCGACGCTCGCCGGTGTGATGGATGCCTTCTCGATCGCGGTGTCGATCGCGCTGCAGTACGGCGTACCCCTCGACGCGTTCGTCTCGAAGTTCACCAACATGCGCTTCGAGCCGGCGGGCATGACCGATGACGCCGACATCCGCATGGCTACATCGGTGATGGACTACATCTTCCGTCGGTTGGCCTTGGACTACCTGCCCTACGAGGAGCGCGAGGCGCTCGGCATCTTCACCGCCGAGGAGCGCGCTGTGACAGTGGCCGGTTATGGCGCACCTGCTCCCGCGCCGGTGGCGCTCGAAGAGGACCTCGTGCCCGACGTCGAGGGTCTGCGGCAGTCGGCTCCGGTTGCCCCCGCGGTACCCGCAGCTGCGCAGGCTTCACTGGCCAACGTGCACTCCTCCGCGGAGTTGCTCGAGGCCATCACCGGCACCGCATCCGATGCTCCGCTCTGCATGACCTGCGGCATCAAGATGCGCCCGGCCGGCTCCTGCTACGTCTGCGAGGGCTGCGGCTCCACCAGCGGCTGCAGCTAAACTAGGCTGGCGCTACTAACTGCGTCCAGGAGGTCTGTCATGGCACTTACCGCTCAGAGCACCGTCAACGAGTGGCTCGAAGACCCGGTCGGCGGGGCACTCATCCGTGACCTCCTGTCGCAGAGAGGCGTACCCGAGGCGATGCTCGCCCCCGTACGCACAATCCCGCTCGAGCAGGTTGTCGCACTAAGCGGTGGCATGGTGTCGCAGGAGATCGTCGACGATCTGGTCGCGAAGGTGTCTGGCTGAGCTCAGCCAGCGGCCACTTCGGTGACCTGACCGTCCTCGACATGCCAGCGGCGCGTGAGTCTCACGGTGTCGAGCATGCGACGGTCGTGTGTCACCAGCAGCACCGTTCCATCGAAGGACTCCATCGCTTCCTCGAGTTGCTCGATTGCGGGCAGGTCGAGGTGGTTGGTGGGTTCGTCGAGGACTAACAGATTGACCCCGCGTGCTTGCAGCAATGCCAGTGCCGCGCGCGTGCGCTCACCGGGGGAGAGCGACGAGGCCGGGCGTAGTGCGTGATGTGCGCCAATGCCGAACTTCGCCAGCAGCGTGCGTACGTCTGCAGTAGGCCAGTCGGGGACTTCGCGAGAAAACGCATCAGCCAGCGCGTCTTCACCCTCGAATAGTGCGCGTGCCTGGTCGACTTCGCCAATGACCACACCAGAGCCCAGCGACACCTGGCCACTCGTAGGTGCAATGCGCCCGAGGAGAACGCCGAGCAAGGTCGTTTTACCTGCACCGTTTGGTCCGGTGACGGCGACGCGATCGCGCCAAGTGAGTTGCAGATCGATCGGGCCCAATGCAAAGTCACCGCGCTGCACGCTCGCGGCGCGAGCAACCACAACCACATCACCTGAGCGCGGGGCGGCTGCGATGGTGAACTGCAATTGCCATTCTTTGCGGGGTTCTTCGACTACGTCGAGGCGCTCGATCAGGCGCTCGCTTTGTCGGGCTTTAGCGGCTTGTTTTTCGGTTGCCTCGCTGCGGAACTTCCGACCCACCTTGTCGTTGTCTTTGCTCTTGCGGCGGGCGTTTTTGACGCCCTTCTCCATCCAGGCGCGTTGCATGCGAGCGCGCGCTTCGAGCTCGGCGCGGCGGCCGGCGTACTGCTCGTAGTCCAGTCGGGCCTGGCGTCGCGCGACGGAGCGTTCGTCAAGGTAGGCCTCGTATCCTCCGCCGTATGTCGTCACACGCAGGAGGCTGCGATCAATCTCGACAATCGACGTGACGGTGCGCGAGAGAAACTCGCGATCATGACTAATGACGACCACCGGTGCATCGAGACTCAGGACAAAGTCCTCAAGCAGATCGAGTCCGTCGCTATCGAGATTGTTAGTGGGCTCGTCGAGAAGGTACGCATCAAATCGCGAGAGCAGCAGCACCGCGAGACCGACGCGCGCGGCCTGACCACCGGAGAGCGCTGACATGGGCAGATCAAGGGCTACGTCAAGGCCAATGGAGTCGACAACTGCTGCTACGCGTTCGTCGAAGTCCGGTGCGCCGAGTGCGAGCCACTCCTCGAGTGCGACTGAGTAGGCATCGCCGGCGGCTTCGTAGTCCTCGGCCAGTGCAGCTGATTGCAGATCAAACTCCACTTGCGCCGCGTGAACTCCCGTGCGGCGAGCGAGGTTCTCCAGCACCGTCTCGCCGTCGATGGCTTCGGATTCCTGTGGCAGGTAGCCGATGTGCGCCTCAGGTGGGGAGATGGTGATTGTGCCGGCATCGGGGGTGCGAAGACCAGCGAGCATGCGCAGCAAAGTTGTCTTGCCTGCGCCGTTGGGGCCGACAAGTCCGATCACATCCCCAGGCGCAACAACCAGGTCGAGGTCGGTGAAGAGCTCGCGGTCGCCGTGGCCGGCTGACACGCCTCGGACAGTTACTGTCGCACTCATGAGTGCCCACTTTCGCCACACGCCCGCATGACCCAGGCGCGGCGCAGCGCGGCTCGGTAGGCGTCATCAGTGGGAAGCCAATCGCTACGCCCGGTTGCTCCGCAGGCGCACGTGACACTTGCCCAACGCTCGGCTGGCGCGGCTGCGATGAAGACGTTGTAGGCCTGCGGATCGTGGCCTGCTTCGGCGCCGCAGGTGAGGACAAGATCGGCGAGCACATGTGGCCGCGCGGCAGTCTCGACATATCCGGCCATGGATGCAGACTAGTCCCGTGGACACCACTCGTACTCTGGCCCGCCTGCCCAAGTCCGCCGACCTCGAAACGCACGTACGTCTCTTGCACCTCGATGATCGTCGCATTGTGGAGTTCGTTGACTATGTGCCGTCACTCGACCAATTCGGCCGTGGCTACTGGATCACCGTCACCGGTGAGGCCGAACTTGATGCGCTGATCGCGGCGGTCGTGGCCACTCGCGAAAACTGATTGACCGAGTGTGCAGGTTCGCTAGGCCGAGCCAGACTCCACAAGTTGCTTAAGTCGCACGAGCGAGGCCGCCGCAGCCTTTTCGTTGTTGTCGTACGCGTTGATGAGTTTTAGGGCCGGCGGATAGACCGCGGTCGAACCATCGAAGGTCTCCGTGACAAGAGTCGTGCCGTCATTGATCGGCTTGAGCTCGTAGCGCCAGCGATGTCGACCGATGTGCCGCCACGCGATGAGGCGATCGGGTTCGAATTCCACGACCTCATTCGTCATGGTGTAGGGGACCTTGATGCGCATTGCCATGCCGAAGCGCGAGCCCAGCTCGAGTCGCTCTGGGCCACGCACCGAGCCCTGCACGGTGCCGGAGCCATCGAAGCGTGAGTGCATCGCCGGTCGGCGAATGACGTCGAATATCTCGGATGCCGGGGCATTGATGGTGAGGCTTGCGGAGCGCACCCAGCGCTGGCCGGTGTCGACAATCTCTGCTCGGGTCATGTGCTCAACCTAGGGGAGGGCCGAGTTTTGTGCCTGCGCGAAAAAATTGTGCACAAGTACTTGACTGTAGTACTGGTGTGCTATTAGTATGTGTGTAGTGGCTTAAAGAGTCGGCAATTCTTAGCTGACTCCACATGTTCTTGAATTGGACGCGTGCATTAGGGGCTCGTTGCGGCCCGCTGCCCACCTCTGCCTCTCGGAGTCACACTCATGTCGACCGCCACTACCTATCGCTCTCTCGCGGCTGCGCGCGATCAGGTACGCGCTGCGCTGGATGCCATGGCGACGGCTCTGGCCGGGGACGCTTTCGCTTGGGCTTCCGACGGCGAAGTCGCCGACACCTTGCTCGAATTCGTGGGGTTCCAGCGCCGTCTCGATGCGATGAGCGGCGATCTGTCAGCGCGTGTCAGTGGTGGCACCGCATTCGCAGAAGCCGGATTCCGCACCGCTGCAGCGTGGCTGCGGGCGCGCACCAATGAGTCGTTCGCGGGCGCGCGACGCATACTCGATGCCGGTGACTGGGCCATCGCGGTGCCACAGATGGCTCAGGCCTGGCGACGCGGCCTGGTGGGGTGTGGTCACCTTGCTGCATTGATCGAGGCACATCAACGCTATCCACGACTCTCCGCAGAACTCACACTCATCGAGACACAATTGGCTGACATCGCAGCTGATCTTGATCCGCGCACTTTCCAACGCA